>CAZXZQ010000393.1:0-2379 GCA_964645215.1 uncultured Rhizobiaceae bacterium
GGCCAACGTGCTGCTGTGGTTGCGGCGGGACCCATTGCCAACTTTATTCTCGCAATCGTTATATTTGCAGCTTCGTTTTACTTCATTGGACGTGTTGTGAGTGACCCGGTTATATCCAAAGTCATTGAAAACAGTGCCGGAGAAAAAGCTGGCTTTTTAGCTGGAGACATAATCCGTATTGTTGATGGTGAAGATATAAAAGTATTTCGCGATTTGCAGAGAGCAGTCGGTCCAAACCACGGCATAGAAATGGCTGTTACGGTTGAGCGTGATGGCAGGCCTGTGGAGCTTAAGGTTATCCCTGAATTATTTACCGGAAAAGATAATTTTGGAAATGAATTCCGCGTAGGCAGGATAGGTCTGCAAAGTAATAGCGAAGATGCTAACCGCCGCATGAAACAATTTGGTGTTGTAGATGCTGTAGGTGAGGCGGGTTCGGAAGTTGTGTTTATCGTTAAGCGAACTTTCCAGTTCCTTGGTGGGATTATTGTTGGCCGCGAAAAAGCAGATCAGCTAAGCGGGCCTATTGGTATTGCGCAAATAGCTCAGCAAATATGGACTCTTGGCTTTGTAGAATTGATGTATTTAGCCGGTTTGCTCTCCGTAAGCATTGGTTTACTCAATCTGTTCCCAATCCCTATGCTGGATGGAGGGCACTTGGTATTTTACGCTTATGAAGCGATCGCTGGAAAACGTTTGAATGAAAACGTTCAGGAAATGGCTTTCCGAGTAGGATTAGTACTATTATTATCCCTTATGCTGTTTGCCACATGGAATGATGTTTCCAGAATAACCTCTTAGCTAATGGCCCTAAGGTTTAGGGTAAAAAATTATTACAAACATTATCATTTATTAGCCTGCTTTTTGCCTCATTTTATATGCAAAAGCGCACAGTGATTTGGCAGGTGATTTGCAGAATCATGCGATAAATCAAACTATTCAGGCTTTTATGGAGTTTAATGCGCGTTAACCAAATTTAGTAATTTGATTGGACCATTTTGACACAGTCTGGCAAAATAGCCCAATTATACGCTTAATTTGCGGGCGAGGTGTTGCACGGTTGAAAAAACTCTGTAAAAGAAAAGTTAACTTATTGGGATTCTTAGGCTTACTAGGGGATGTGCAGGAATAATAATACCTGCTGAGATTGGATATATGCGTATTAAATTGATTCTAAATTCAGTGTTGATCATGGCTTTGATCATGTTTGGCACTTCCTTGCTTCCTAATGCGGGCGGTTTTTCATATATAACAAACGCTCAAGCGGCAGTTGTAAGCTCCATTGATGTGCGTGGTAATCAACGTATTGATGATGACGTTGTTGCTTCATATCTAACAATTTCCCCAGGTGAGAGCTTCAACGACTTTGATATTGATGACTCTGTGAAAGCTCTGTTTCGTACAGGCTTGTTCAGTGATGTCAGCATTTTTCAAGAAGGCGGCAGACTTGTTGTAGACGTTGATGAAAACGCGACAGTCAACAAAGTGTTCATTGAAGGCAATAAGCGCGTTAAAGACGAGCAATTGCTTAATTTCCTTCGCCATAGACCACAAGAAACATATAGTGACCAAACTGCAGCTAATGATGTTGAGATCATTAAGATTGCATATGCACGTGTAGGTCGCCGTGATGCTGCGATTAGCTTTGAGGTTATTCCGCTAGAAAACAATCGTGTTAACGTGATTTATCGCGTTAATGAAGGAGCTAAGACTAAAATTGCAAGCATCAGCTTTATTGGCAATGACACATTCTCGGATCGCCGTTTGGCAGATGTGATTGCAACGAAAGAATCAACATTCCTTAGCTTCCTATCTACATCAGACATATATGATCCAAACCGTTTGAATTCTGATGAAGAAGCGCTTCGCACGTATTATTTCAATCGTGGGTTTGCCGATTTCCAAGTTCTTTCAACAAATGCTGATCTTGATGAAGTAGCAAACGAATACTCAATCACCATTACAATCGAAGAGGGCGCACGTTACTCATTCGGTAATGTGACCATCGATAATTCAATTCAGGGCGTTGATGAATCAGCGCTGCCTGGTTTGATCGAAACTGCGCCTGGTGATTATTACAGTGCTTCAAAAGTAGAAGAATCAATTCTTTCACTTACAAACGACATTGCAGGACAAGGTTTTGCTTTTGTTGAAGTTGCACCACGCGGTAACCGTAATTTTGATGACAACACAATTGACGTAACTTATGTCGTAGATGAGGGCGCTCGCGTATTCATTGAGGACATTCGCATTCTTGGCAATGACCGTACACGTGATTATGTACTTAGACGTGAGTTTGATGTGTCTGAAGGTGATGCATATAACCAAGTTCTAATTCAACAAACACAACGCCGTCTTCAAGCGCTTGGTTTCTTTGAG
>CAZXZQ010000394.1:0-2377 GCA_964645215.1 uncultured Rhizobiaceae bacterium
GCTTCAGTTCATAAATTTGGTGCACTTGGCTATGTTGGATTTGCCGAAGAGGTGCGAGCGCAGGAAGCAGACATGGGTATCAAATTTGACTATGTCATAGTGTGCTGTGTAACCGGTTCCACCCAAGCAGGCATGATTGTTGGTTTTGCAAAAGATGACCGCGCAGATCGTGTAATCGGCATAGATGGTTCTGGCACACCGGACCAGCTGCGAGAACAAATGCGTGGGATTGTTGATAATGCAGCCGAACTCGTTGAGCTTGGCCGTGCAGTGCGAGACGATGAAATTGTTATTAATCCTGATTATGCATATCCGGCCTATGGGGTGCCTAGTCATGAAACAAATGAAGCAATTAGATTAGCAGCCCAAACAGAAGCGATGATTACAGACCCGGTCTATGAAGGTAAATCCATGCAAGGCATGATTGATTTAGCCAAGAAAGGATTTTTCCCAAAAGGCTCTAAAATCCTTTACGCTCACCTTGGCGGCGCGCCGGCATTAAATGGGTATAGTTATACATATCGGAATGGCTGAGTTTGTGGGGTGGATTGAGGAAAGTGTCATTACTTAAGTCACCCCGCATCCAATTTGCGACCGGTATTATCTATTTGCACCTTTCCTCACATTGCAAAATGTGAAATAAATGTGTTGAGCTTTAGGCGATGGCGTCGCCAGAAATTATGTTTCTTTGCTCACTCACATTCCTGAACGCCGGGACTTTCAATCGGGAGATTGGAGGCCCACCTCCGCTCCCAATCGAGTTGGAGGTCAGCATGACTAAAATCGATAAAATTAATACATCTACATCTCAACTGGCTAGACCAGATTTCTTTACGTTTCATAATGGAGAGAAAGCTAAATTGCCATTTAGCCGCTCTGAATATGATAGGCGGCTTGAGGGCTTGCGCTCAATCATGGCTGGGAATGATCTTGATGCAGTCTTGATCACCTCAATGCACGGCGTGGCATACTATTCAGGCTTTTTGTATTGTGCATTCGGACGACCGTATGCATGTGTTGTTACGCAAGATCGGTCTGTCACCATTTCTGCAAACATTGATGGCGCTCAACCATGGAGGCGCTCTGCTGATGAAAATATTGTCTACACAGATTGGCGCAGAGATAATTATTGGAGAGCCATTCACGATCTTATTGGATCAGGTAAACGCGTCGGCATTGAAGGTGATCATTTAACGCTTGCGCAAAATACAAAACTTGCAGAGTTTCTAAATGCGGACACCGTTGATGTTGCCGCACTTACGATGGCGCAACGGATGGTTAAATCTGATGAAGAGATTGCTCTTATACGTGAAGGTGCAAGGATTGCAGACATAGGCGGAACAGCCATAAAGGAAGCCATCAAAGTTGGTACAAGAGAGATTGATGTTGCGATGGCTGGGCGTGATGCGATGGAGCTAGAAATTGCACGATCCCACCCCGACAGTGAAGTGCGTGATACATGGGTTTGGTTCCAGTCTGGCATTAATACAGATGGCGCGCATAACCCAGTTACAACGCGCAAACTCGAATATGGCGATATTCTAAGTCTAAACACCTTCCCAATGATATCTGGTTATTACACCGCACTTGAACGCACGCTTTTTGTTGGAGAGCCAGATGCGGCTTCACTTAAAATTTGGGAGGCCAATGTGGGGGCGCATGAACTTGGACTTTCTTTGATAAAAGAAGGTGCCACATGTGCCGGCATATGCGCGGAAATCAATGCGTTCTTTGAAGAGCGTGATCTATTGCAATTTCGTAGCTTTGGATATGGCCATTCCTTCGGTGTGCTTTCTCACTATTATGGTCGTGAAGCTGGTCTTGAATTGCGGGAAGACATTGATACGGAATTGACCAAAGGGATGGTTGTTTCGATGGAACCTATGCTTACTTTGCCTGAAAACATAGCTGGTGCGGGTGGGTATAGAGAGCATGATATTGTTGTGCTTGAAGAAGCAGGGTCTGAAAACATCACTGGCTTCCCATACGGACCGGAGCATAACATTGTTGCAGCCTAATTTGAACGCATAATGGGTGGTGCGCATATTAAGAAATAAGCTCATCTCCCACATAAAAAGCAGAGGAAGTTTTCACTTCCCCTGCCATTATTAGTTTAGCCTTTCGTTTTGATTACTCGTCGGTGTGTTGGATATCCATGAGCAATTTTTCTGTTTTTGCGTCTTCGATTTTGTTCACCATGCGATCCGCTTCCTGAGCATCACGCAGCGTTTTGGTGATGGAGATCGCGGTATGCACCAACATGATTGCGGACATGGCGTAGAAGCCTTTTGCAGCGAAGCTTGCTTCCAGGAAGTAGATGCCGCCTGCCTGCATGGCTGCTGCAATGCCGAATGCGCCCATTGTGAATAATTTCCAT
>CAZXZQ010000395.1:0-2370 GCA_964645215.1 uncultured Rhizobiaceae bacterium
GGCATTGTTTACGATGTCTTTAACTGGGCCAATTTCTGCAATGCGTCCTGCATACATCACGGCAACCCGGTTAGCTGTTTCAGCGATGACACCCATGTCATGGGTAATGAGCATAACAGCGGTATCATGATCTTCGCAAAGTCGTTTTAGCACGTCTATGATTTGTGCTTGGACTGAGACATCGAGTGCCGTTGTGGGTTCGTCAGCAATTATAAGTTCCGGCTCCGCACATAATGCTAATGCAATCACAACGCGTTGGCGCATGCCGCCTGAGAACTGGTGCGGATAATCGTCGATACGACGTGACGCTGCAGGAATGCCGACTTCATCTAACAATCCGATGGCGCGCTCGCGTGCTTGCTTTTGGTTGAGCGGCAAATGTTTGCGGATGGTTTCGGTAAGCTGTTCTGCAATTGTATAGAGCGGATTAAGCGAGGTGAGCGGATCTTGAAAAATCATACCAATGCGCTTGCCGCGAACCTGCCGCATCGTTTCTAGCGGGAGATTGTCAATGCGTTCTCCAGCAAGGTGTACTGTTCCGCCAGCAATACGTCCTGGTGGTTCTATCAAGCCAACAATTGCGGCGCCTGTGATTGATTTGCCCGCGCCGGATTCGCCAACTACGCCAAGTACTTCACCTTTTTTAATGTCAAAACTAATCTTGTTTACGGCGGTCAAAACGCCTTTTCGCGTTGGAAACTCAACAATAAGGTCTTCAATTTTTAAGAGGCTATCCGTCATATTTTTAGCGCAACCTCGGGTTTAATGCGTCGCGTAGCCAGTCACCCAACAGATTAACAGCAAGAACGAGTATCGCTAAAAATAGACTTGGGAAAAGTACCATCCACCATTCGCCAGAAAACAAGAAGTTGTTCCCTGTATTTATCATCGTGCCGAGTGAAGGAAGGGTAGGCGGCATGCCCACACCCAAAAATGAAAGCGTTGCTTCAAGAATAATTGCCAGTGCAAGGTTGATCGTTGCAATCACCAACACGGGTCCCATCACATTTGGCAAAACATGGCGGATCATGATTTTGAGAGGATGAAGGCCGACTAAACGTGCTGCTTGTATATATTCTTTGTTTTTTTCAACCAACGTAGAAGAGCGAACTGTGCGTGCATATTGTACCCAGAAAGAAAGGCCGATTGAGACAACTAATATCTGAAAGGCTGTGTCTTCTCTTGATATGTTGTTGAAGACACTGCGCACAGAGCCGTCTATCAAGAGCGCGATCAGAATGGATGGGAAGGTGAGCTGAATGTCTGCGATGCGCATAATAATTGCGTCTGTTCGCCCACCTGCATAGCCTGCGAGAAGGCCTAAACTGATGCCTAAGAATGCGGCGAGAAATACGGATGCGAAGCCGACAGAAAGAGAAATACGCGAACCGTATAAAAGCGTTGAGAAAATATCTCTGCCTTGATCGTCCGTGCCGAGAATATATTGTGATGTGCCGCCATCAATCCAAAGAGGCGGTGTATAGGAATCCAGCAGAGAAAGCTGCGCGGGGTCAAATGGATTTTGAGGTGCAATTAGCGGTGCAAATAGGGCGCTTAAAAAGAAGATGAGCGTTATGATTGCAGAGAGAATTGTGATCTTCGATTTTTTAAACGAATGCCAGATATCAGAGTCAAAAATGCGTGTGAGTAGACCACGTTCTTCAGGGGCAGCAATGCTCATGCTTCACCTCCAGAAATACGAATACGCGGGTCGACAACGACATACAGCAAATCCACGATGAGATTAATTACGACAAAGAGAAAAGCAATCATCAAGAGATATGCGGACATGACAGGGATATCCACGTCTTGAACGGATTGTAAGAAGAGAAAGCCCATGCCCGGCCATTGAAAAACAGTTTCTGTAATGATGGCAAAAGCGATAATAGAACCAAGCTGCAGGCCTGTTATGGTGATGACTGGGATCAGTGTATTTTTAAGCGCATGACCAAAGTGAACTGCTCTGTCGGTTAAGCCTCTTGCGCGGGCAAATTTTATGTAATCAGTTCGCAAAACTTCCAACATTTCAGAGCGTACAAGCCGCATGATGAGTGTGAGCTGAAAGAGGCCAAGCGTAATGGATGGCAGGATTAATGCTTTTAGGCCGCCTGCGGTTGCAAAGCCGGTCGTCCACCAGCCCAAGTCGACTGTGTCACCTCGCCCGAAGCTTGGAAGCCATTGTAATTGAACACTAAATACGAAAATAAGTAAGATGCCAACTAGAAATGGTGGCAGTGAAATGCCAACCAATGACGTGGTTAGAAATACCTTTGATAACCAACTGTTACGCTTCAAGGCAGTATAAACGCCAAGTGGAAGGCCTGCGAGAAGGGCAAATATAGATCCAACAAGCGCAAGCTCTAATGTAGC
>CAZXZQ010000396.1:0-2361 GCA_964645215.1 uncultured Rhizobiaceae bacterium
CAAGGTCAATTAGATGGCCGATTGGCGCAACGCCGCCGATGGCGAAGCCCGTTTCATCCCTCACCTTTCTTGGGTCCGCACGGTTAAGTTTGGTGCCGAAATGTGTTTTCAACTTATCAAGATCAGCATTGTTCGCGCCGCTTACCAGCACCAATACCAGCGCCTGATTGTCTTCGCGTTCAAAAATCAAACTCTTGATGATTTGGCCAACCTCACATCCGCAAGCCTTGGCGGCATCTTCTGCTGTGCGCGTTGTGTCCGGCATGATTTGTGGTTCGATGTCCAACCCAAGCAGATTGGCTTCACGGGCAACGCGCTCCATGCTGCTTTCATTTTTGATTGGTTCAAGCGCCATCAGTCTTGTTTCACGAGCCTTTTAGCGATTTTTTGAGCCACAGGTGCAGCAAATATAATCACACAAAAAGCAACGGGCCATGTAGATGCCCAACCTTTCATCCAGCCAGAAAATTGAAAGCCATCAAAGCCAAGATTAATCAACGTTACAGCACCAGACACAAAGAACGTCATCAAGCCGGTAAGCATGAATTGGAATACTCGGATTTCATATTTTGCGGGGATCATTTTATACCTCCAGAACCATGCCATCATAGGCTGGTTCAACATGGTTCGGCAACTCCGCTTTCAGTGTTTGATAGTCGAGCGGAATGTGCATATGGGTGAAAATCGTATGTTTGGGCTTTAGCCTCTCCACCCATTCAAGGGTCTCTGAAACGCTCATATGACTAGAATGGGGTTTGTATTGCAGCGCGTCAACAATCCACATATCAAGATTGTGGAGCTTTTCGGCGGTCTCAGACGGAATGTCACTCACATCTGATGAATACCCAAGTCCGCCGGTTTCAAAATTGCCGTCGGTTGAAAACCTGAACCCAAGCGAATGTATCATCCCGTGAACCTGCATTACGGGCAGCGCATGGATGGAACCACCCTCGCCCGTAATCTCCAACGGCTTGCCAGCCACCAATTCATAGGCATTCAAAATCGCTGGATACATGCTGCCTTCAGGCTGTTTGATGCAATAGCCAAAGCCCTCATCAATGCGGGCCATGGTAGCAGCATCAGCAAATATAGAAATCCGCTCGCGCTGAACAAGCGCATAACCACGCAAATCGTCTATGCCGTGAAGATGATCCGCATGGGCATGGGTATAAAGCACCGCGTCAATCGCTTCCACTTGCGCATTCAGCATTTGCTGGCGGAAATCCGGCCCGGTATCAATCACTAGGGTTGTTTTGCCTTCCGGATCTATGCGCTCCACAAGCATGCTGCATCGCAGACGCCGGTTCTTTGGTTCATTTGGATCACAGGCACCCCAGTCGCCATTTATGCGCGGTGTGCCTGGTGAAGACCCGCACCCAAGAATCGTATAGCGCAGTTTATCGCTCATCGTGGGTCTGGAACCTTGTTGAACAGGCGGAAGAAATTATCGGTCGTTGTCTTCCAGATTTCATCTTCAGTTACGCCCATCGTTTCAGCCAGTGTCTTTGCCGTATTCACCACATAGGATGGTTCATTGCGTTTTCCGCGAAACGGAATAGGTGCTAGATATGGCGCATCGGTTTCGACCAGCAATCTATCCATCGGCACATCGCCAGCAATGTCGCGCAGTTCTGTGCTGTTCTTAAACGTGAGAATGCCGGATAGCGAAACATATCCGCCGAGTTCTACGCCTTTTTCTGCAAGCGCCCGCCCGGATGAAAAACAATGCAATACAAAGGGGAACGCACCCTTCCCTGTTTCTTCTTCTAAGATCGCGGCCATATCCTCATCCGCGTCCCGACTATGAATGACGAGCGGCAACTGCGTTTCACGCGCTGCTTTGATGTGATTGCGAAGTCCAATTGCCTGCGCTTCCGCGTGGTCTTTTTGGTAGAAATAATCCAAGCCCGCCTCGCCCACGGCCACGACTTTTGGATGGTTGGTGAGCGCGATGATTTCTTCTGATGTGATATCGAGCTCTTCATGGGCATTATGCGGATGCGTGCCAACGGAGCAGAAAACATTTTCATAGCGTTCTGCAACGTCTATGACTTGCTGAAACTTCCGAACACGCGTGCAAATGGTAACCATTCGGCCAAGACCCGCCGCTTCAGCGCGCGCAACAATATCGTCAAGCTCTTCGGCAAAATCTGGAAAGTCTAGATGGCAGTGAGAATCGATGAGCATGAAAAAACGTATAGCTTATTCTGGAAGGATATGCGCGCCTAAAATTGCATAATCATGGCCACCGGCCAGCCCGCCTAAATGCTTTGCAAGGAAGCGCTCAATATCACGATACAAAAGATCTTTCTTTTGCCATGGCCATCTAAATGGAGAATGACCAACCCCTTGAACCAATTG
>CAZXZQ010000397.1:0-2358 GCA_964645215.1 uncultured Rhizobiaceae bacterium
TGTGACGTCTGCTAAATCACCAGAAACTTGCTCCACCATGTCTCCAAGAATGGAGAAGCTTGCAACGACTTTGATTTTCTCTCCTGCGACTGCTGGAATAGCTGCGAGTGCGAGCCCGCCAATAATCAGGGCATTAAGTATTTTTTTCATGTGTTTTTTCTCTTTCATTTGAGTGATTTTGGGTGGCAGATTTGCTGCCGTTGCTAAATAAATTGAGGCGTGCGCCAAGGTGAAATCCTTGCGGAGAAATTGCCATGCTTATGAAGAAAATGGCTCCTGCCACGATAACGATTGCCGGACCTGATGGCACATCAGGCAATAAAAATGATAAAATTAATCCAGCCCAGCAACTCACAAAGGCAAAGATAAATGTGAGAATGAGATAGCTGGTTATTGTTGACACCCAATATCGCGCGGCAGTTGCGGGTAAGATCATGAGGCCAACTGCCATTAATGTTCCCAGCGCTTTAAATGCGCCCAATAGATTAAGCACGACCAGAAACATAAACCATTGTGTGACGATGCTTGGTCGTTTGGACTGGCTTTCATAAAATATAGGGTCAATCGTATTGATGATTAGTGGTCTGAGAATGAATGCGAAGCTTATAAGGGTGATGGTTGCCGTTGCTCCGATGAGAAGCAAAGTTTGATCATCAATTCCTAGAATTGATCCAAAAAGAAAACTCTTTAGCGGCACTGCGGATCCCGCAGCGGACAATATGAAGATGCCGAGCGCAAGGGCTATGAGGTAGAGTGATGCGAGGCTTGCATCTTCTCTTATGATCGTCATGCGCGCGACAAGGCTTGAAAGTGCTGCCACCGTTATGCCTGCTGCCAGACCACCAACGATCATGGAAATGACAGAAAGACCGGATACAACAAAGGCAATCACAATGCCAGGTACGATAGCATGCGCCATCGCTTCACCAGCGAGCGAAAGACGTTTAAGCACGAGAAAGGCACCCACAGGCGCAATAGAAAAACTCAACACCAAAGTCGCAATTAAGGCGCGGACCATGAAATCATATTGAAGAAATTCAAACATGCTTGCCCCGCTTTTTTGTATGCATCGCTTCAAGCCAATTAGCCTGACTGTTTGACAGGTAGCCAAACTTGACCAAATTTTCTGGGGTTAGTGTGGTGTCAGGGCTGCCCGACATAGCTTTGCCGTTTCCAAGAAGAAGCGCTGAATCGCAATGTTCCAACACTGCCGATAAATCATGTAGAATAAGAATGATTGACCGCCCTTCCGCAGACCAATCATCTATCAATGTCAGCAATTCAGCTTCAGTGGTTTGATCAACGGCGGTAAAGGGTTCGTCCAATAGAATAAGAGAAGCGTCCTGTACCATAGTGCGTGCAAACAGCGCTCGCTGCAGCTGTCCAGCAGATAGTTTATGAAGCGGCATATCAGCAATATGGGCAGTGCCAGTGCGTTCCAGTGCTGCATCAATTCGATAGGCACAGTCTTTGTCGACGCGTCCGAGAAGCCCCAACTTGGGCCAGCTACCCATTGCAGCAAGGTCACGAACCCTGATCGGAAAACGATTATCAAAATCTGTGCGTTGACCTAAAAAGGCAATCGTTTCGGGTTTGCCATTAATCCAGTCAAGCTTGCCAGCAAGTGGCGGCAAGATACCAAGCAGTGCTTTTATAAGCGTGGATTTTCCCGATCCGTTATGACCAATAACAGAAAGCACCTCACCGCGGGCAAGTTCGAACGAAATATCTTTAATGACGGGCGTATTCTCATAGCCAAGCGATAACCCGGCTACGGAGAGCATGGTATCCTGCATTGTACGTGGTCGGCTACTTATATGCCGATAGTCGCGGCAATGATGCCCCAAAGCACAATGCAGATTACCATGACAGTGATCAGATATTGCAGCGTACTTACTGATGTGAGATTGAATTCTGGCCGTTTCTCAATCGGCAAATTTTCTAAAGACATATATAGCTCCCATAGGGACACCCGCCCCAGTGATGGTTCTCAATATGCCTGGCAGGTCTTCTGGCTTATGGTTATCAGGTTTTTATGTACTCACCTTCCCAGGAAATTTCCCAGTGGCTTTCACGAGTACGCCCTACCATATACAGTTGCGGGTACAGCCTCGGATTTGCTCCCTGATGGGTACAGCGCACCGAGTTCCCTATTAAGCTTTCAGCCTTTGGCGTCAATACACCAAGCATGATGAAACTAGTTATGTTTTTTTTGGTAGTCAAGAAACAAAATCATGCTGAGTTGAATCATAACTGTCAAAATAAATACAGTATAAATCACTGCCATTATATAGGCTTGAGGAATATTGGTAAGATCAAAATGCTTGAAATTTCTTACCGTCATCACGGAAATCATTT
>CAZXZQ010000398.1:0-2356 GCA_964645215.1 uncultured Rhizobiaceae bacterium
GATCAAAGGCTGCAAGTGGTTTTGGTGTTTCCCAAGATAATGCACCGCCAAGGTTTCTGTCGCCCGGACGAATATCAACCGGTAGCAAATTACCTTCGGGCGCTGATGCTAATCTTGGGCCAGCAAACCGAATGAGCAAGCCGCCATTCTCGATCCATTTCTCAAGCTTGTCAGATGCTTCCGTAGGTAGGGTGCCAACATCTGCAAGAGCAATGGCTGATACGCCTTGGTTGATAAGTTCAGGTACAGCTTCAGCAATATTTGCACTGTCTGATCGTCTTAAGTCTGAGAAAGGTTCAAGCGCGTTTGAAATATAATAAAGCGGTGAGAGGAGTGGCTGATTAAGGTCAAATTTTTCACCTGAAATAAGCCCTACTAAACGTCTGCGGTTATTATCATCCAGCAATTGTACGCTTGCGGCATTTTCTGCCGTTTCGATTTCGAGGCGGGTGATTTGATTTCTAAACTCAACTGGCTGCGTAAACTTAAATTCCGCGCGTTTTGTATCGCCTTCAAAATTAACTACTGCCCGCGCAAGCACAATGTTTTTTACATCTCGCGCGATAATTACTGCTTGAGGAAGACTATCTGTTTTGAGTTTGCTTATAGTGCCAATGAGTTCAGAAGGTTCATTGCGTATAGTTTCGATCAGAACTGGATTTTCATCGCTATTGATAAACAGAGAAGTTTCCGCACCGCTATTATCAAGCGCTGCAATCAGTTTGTTTGAACCCTCGCGCGTAATGCCATCAGAGAGCCAATTAATATGACCAGGTTTGGTTGCCGTTATATGATTTACAATCAGGTCGGCAGATTTGTTGTGGTCAGGTTCAAGTGCAAGAGGTGAAGCTGCCCTTAGAAGAGTTTCCGCTTCATCTGCAGGAATGGCTTGTCCTGTCCAGTTTTCACGTTCTGATGTGCTTTCTAGAATTACAGTTCGCTCTGCATTTCTAGCTTCGTTGATCATAGAGAGAGCTGTGTTTTGTCTGGCTTCCCATGATTTTGCCGATGCCCAGCCGTCATCCATGATGATCATGACAGGGCCTTCGCCTTTGAGAATGGTTTCTTCAGGGTTGAGGATAGGCCCGGCCATTGCAATGATAACAAACGCTGCCATTGCAAGGCGAATGAGGGTAAGCCACCAGGGGCTTTGCGCGGGCGTTTCTTCTTTTTCCTGAAGCTTTGCTAAAATACGTGTTGGCGGGAAAACTTCTTCCTGCGGGCGCGGCGGCGTTAAACGCAACAGCCACCAAATAATAGGCAGAGATAGAAGGCCGATGAGTAACCAAGGCGTTGTGAAAGCTAGCGGCAAACCAAACATCTATGCCCCCTTCTGACCAAGAGAGGCATGAAGGCGCACAAGTGTTTCTGACGCGAGTTTATCAGTATGGTGGCGCATATAACTCCAACCCAAATTATTGGTGGTCATGCGCATTGCTTCTGTTCGAACTGCTATTTCGCTCTCATACGCTTCTTTAAGGCTTTCCGCGCTACCTGCTGTAAACTTGCTTCCAGTTTCTGGGTCACGAAATTCAATGCGGCCGCTATAGGGAAAAGTTTCTTCGACAGGGTCTATAATTTGAACAACATGGCCGCGCGCATTGCGGTTGAAAAGTTTGTTTAGGTTTTCAGAGTTTTCTTCAATAGGGTCGAGAAAATCACTCAGCATGACAATGTCGCTATGCGTGCCAAGCTGAAGTTGCGAGGGAAATTCTGTTTGTGGTTCTGCGAGAATAAGTGCTTCTGCAAGTTTTTCTGCAGCGTTACGGCTGAGGATTGGTTTGGTGAGGCCAAGCCAACCAACGCGTTCACCACTTCTAGCTAGAAGTTCTGCCATCGCAAAGGCTATTACCAGTGCGCGAGATTGTTTAGATACAGATCCAAGCTCAGATTTAAAAAGCATGGAAGGCGATTCATCTACCCAGAGCCAAACTGTGTGCGTTGCCTGCCATTCCTTGTCTTGTACAAAGATATTTGTTTCATCACGTGCCGAGCGGCGCCAATCAATACGAGACATGTTCTCGCCCGGTGTATAAGGCCTGAATTGCCAAAAATTTTCACCAATGCCGCGTTTGCGCCTGCCATGCCAGCCTGAATAAACACTGTTGGCAACGCGCTTTGCTTCCACCAGTAAATCAGGGATCAGACTTGCGCGCGCACGCGCACGTTCCATGGTGTCGCGGCCAGTATGGCGTTCAACAAGATTGCCGATAGGCGCCATTAGGCAATACGCCCTTTCAATGTGGTGATTACATCGCGCACGGTGATGTTTTCTGCTCTGGCTGAAAATGAAAGCTGCATGCGGTGTTGAAGGACTGGTTCTGCCAATGCCAAGACATCATCAACAGATGGTGCT
>CAZXZQ010000399.1:0-2354 GCA_964645215.1 uncultured Rhizobiaceae bacterium
CTTTGTTGAGGTAAAACTCAGCGACACGACTGAGAAAGCGCTCGAGGAATTCAATCGTTCAATCTACGAAATACCGGAAATTGAACAATGTCACATGATTGCGGGAAGTTTTGATTATCTAATCAAAGTACGCACAAAAAGCATAAAGTCTTATCGTAAAGTCTTAGGAGAGAAAATTTCAGCGCTCCCTTATGTGGCAAATACATCAACTCATATTTCTATGGATTCTATAAAAGATGAGTATCTTGGATAGCTAATGCTTTCTGGCTTTTCTGACAATCAGACAGGTCACTGCAAACAAAATTGGAGCTAGAATGGCCAATATTAGTTTGGGATCCAGATCGCTGATTTTTCCAGAAAAGCCATAGAGCAAATAGCTCAATATTCCTAACGCGTAATAAGTTATTGCAATAGCAGATAGGCCTTCAACCGTTTTTTGCAATTTGTACTGCGCCTCTGCGCGCTCATTCATCGTATTGAGAATCTTTTGATTTTGCTTCTCTAGTTGTACGTCTGTTCTGCTGCGCAACAATTGAGTAGCTCTGGAGGTTCGTTGGGCAATCTCTTCCTGGCGCTTCAATATTGAACGGTAAGTTCGTGCAAGTGGCGATAAACGCCTTAGTATGAAATTTGAGAAGCGTTGGTGTCCTTCAATCCGTGTCTCCCTGAGTTCTTCAAGCCGCCGCTCCACAATTGTGTAATAAGCAAGAGAAGCATTCAAACGAAAATGGGTCTTCGCGAAACCAGCTTCTTCAAACATGGATAGATCATATAAGTCTGACAAAATTTGCTCATCTGGATAGCACTTGTCAGGCAGTCGCGTGACAAGTGTTTGCAGTTTCATCTCTGCTTGCTCGAGCTCAGGCGACACAGACGTTACCGTCTTTTGAGCCAAAACACACATGGCGCTGTAGGTCTCAACTTCCACAAGGCGTTGGACCAGTCTTCCAAGACGATAAGGTTCTTGAGAATCAGTCAAGATAAACATTTGGCTGCGGCCATCTAGCCTCAAATGAAAATCGGACCAAATCTCTGCATTGCCAGACATAACCTTGGATTTGCAAAGCGTTTCCTTTCTTATTTTAAATTCAGGAAGGTTTTCCATTTGCTTGAAAGCTGCACTCGACATTACATGAATGAGCAAGGATACTAGGGCTGCTCCGTTTACATCACTCCATGGCAAACTTGCTTGTTTCCAAGGTAACGCGTCATAAGTGAATTCCTCGCCGCTGATGAAAAATGTATACGTAATAAACTCGGTATGGCGTTCCCATTTAAGGGTGACGGTTTCATCGGAGGCAATGATATGCTGGTTGTTTTGCGTCCTAAGACTTAGACCCAGAATGCTGCAGATATTCAAACAAACAGTTTCTTGATTGGGATAGTTAGCGCCGCTGTTTGCCTGGCGAAAAACAAGGTGCTCACATATTGTCTTTGATCCAATGGGAACGGGTGGCCTAGCTTGTCTCTCGCTGTAAACAAATTGTTTATCTGGGTCCGCAGGTATTGAAACCATTTCGTTCAATCCCTTAACCGCAATCTTGGCGCTCATTGCCAAAAGTCTCCTATTCGAACTCTGCTGGGAAGCTGATGTGCTGAAGGACACGATTGATCATAAGCTAGGACCGCCCATCCGGAGGGAGTGCGAGATGGGTGGCCAAGTGCGCCTAGCATGGGAGGAGACTATTTGGCGCGTTGTAACATTCCGAATAAATCGCGAGGATCGTCAGGATCAGCGATCATATCCAGATCAATGTAATGACCTGTGGTCTCTAATTGATCATGGATATAGCGCAGCGCTGAAAAATCTTCAGTAGCAAAGCCAACACTATCAAAAAGAGTAATTTGTTGTTCTGAAGTTCGGCCCGTTTCATAGCCAGTAATCACCCGCCAAAGTTCCGTTACTGGATGATCGTCAGCCAATTGTTGGATTTCTCCTTCAATACGCGTTTGAGGTGGATATTCCACAAAAATGTCTGAACGCAATAAAATGTCCTTGTGCAATTCAGTCTTGCCAGGACAGTCACCGCCAATTGCATTAATGTGAATTCCTGAGCCCACCATATTGTCTGTAAGAATGGTTGCGCATTGTTTGTCCGCAGTACAGGTCGTAATGATTTGAGCACCATTAATTGCTTCCTGAGACGATTTGCATGGCACCACGTTTAAGCCGGAATTTGATAGGTTTTGCACTGCCTTTTGAGTCGCTGCAGGATCAATATCGTAAAGTCTTACCGTTTCAATTCCCAAAACCTCCTGAAACGCCAATGCTTGGAATTCGCACTGCGCGCCATTTCCGATCATTGCCATAACGTTGGAATTTTTTGGTGCAAGATATTTAGCAGCAACCGCAG
>CAZXZQ010000400.1:0-2333 GCA_964645215.1 uncultured Rhizobiaceae bacterium
GAGCGTCTGGCGCATATGTAAAGTGTGTGAAGTAATGAATATCAAAGTTAAAAAGCCACTTTGTCATATTTTATAAATTTTACTAGCCAAACCGCCATAAAATATGTATAGAACCAACCAGCTAATCAGATGAGGCTCTTGCGATATATCAATATATCGTTCTTAAGGGCCTTTTTTTCGTGAATATGGAGAGTACAATGGCTGTACCAAAGAGTAAAATTACACGCATGAAGCGCGGTTTCCGTCGCTCTGCAGATGCCCTTAAAGCAAAGGCATATGTTGAAGACAAAGACAGTGGCGAATTGCGTCGTCCGCACCACATAGACCTAAAGTCAGGCATGTATCGCGGCAGACAAATTTTGGAGCCGAAAGACTCTGTATAATTAAAAAATTTAAGACTGGCTCAGGCCAGTCTTTATTTTGGCGTATTCGTCGTTACAAGTCTCGGGGGATGATTGTTTCGGCAGGGAGGGAAATATGCTTACAAACGTACCACTACTGATTGTACCTTTTATTGTGTACAATATTCAGATCTTTTTCGGCGGGGGTATTAGCGTCTGGTCTGAAGAAATTGTCAGTATTCCATTAATTTCCGGCCAAACGTGGACCATGGATATGGGCGATCTCATGATTACCCTTGGGTTGGTCTTGCTATTTTTTGAAGTCATCAAATCAACACGTGTCGGCCCATCAACCATCATCGATCATTTGCTATCAACCTTCGTTTTCATCGCTTTTCTGGTTGAATTTTTAGTGGTACCAGGTGCGGCCCATTCGGTCTTCTTTATTTTAATGATGATTGCTTTGTTAGATGTGCTTGCTGGTTTCTCAATTTCCATCAGAGCAGCCACACGCGATGTGAACATCGGGCATGGCGGAGGCTATGGTGACTACTGAAATTCAGTTTAAGTCTTAAGCTCCAGGGTCAGCGGTTAGATTAACAGCTTCAATGCCTGCAATGGCGCAAGCTTCATCTGCGTCTGACGTGTCACCTGTAATGCCAACGGCTGCGATGATGTTGCCAGATTTATCTTTGGCAATCACACCGCCCGGAACTGGTACAATGCCGCCTTCAATACATGAAGCAACTCCAGCCAGGAAATGCGGGCGGGTTTCAGCTTGAGTATTTAGCCAGCGTGAGCCTGTGCCAACTGCCAGTGCGCCACGTGCCTTGCCACATGCAATGTCAAAGCGACCATTCGAAGTGCCGTCTTGTGACTGATACGCACGTACTGTTCCACCAGAATCCATAACTACACATGCCATAGGCTTATACCCTTGTTTTCCCGCATGGCCAAAAGCCTGACTGATAATACGGTTAGCGCGAGTGAGTGATAATTTTGACATGGCGAACTCCAAAAATGTGATAAATGATGTATATTCGATTTGAAAATAATTCGTTTAACGAAGTATACCATAGGAGCTCCCTTTGAAAAGAGATTTTTCATTACCCGGTAGATCACCGGTTATCGCCACAGAGGCCGCCGTTGCAACATCTCATGCACTTGCAACCACAACTGCTCTAAGCCTGTTAAAAGAAGGTGGTAACGCCGTTGATGCAGCGATTGCTGCTGTTGCAGTTTTGTGTGTGCTCGAACCGCATATGACCAATGTGGGTGGAGATTGTTTTGCGATTGTTGGCGAACCTGACGGAACGCTTCATGGACTTAATGGGTCTGGTCGTGCTGCCGCCGGTGCAAATCTTGATTGGTATTTGGAGAACGGATTTACGGAAATTCCCGAAACTTCAATTCATGCATTCACAACGCCCGGTGCGGTTAAGGCGTGGGAAACCTTGCATCAAAAATTTGGGCGGACGGATTTCACGCGACTTTTCGCGGATGCTATTCACTATTGCGAAAACGGATATCCAGTAGCACCTCGCGTTGCAAATGACTGGGCTGAATGGGTTGATAAACTCAAACTCAATGCGGCCGCACGCGAGAGCCTGCTAATAAATGACAAAGCACCAAATGCAGGTGATATTGTTACCAATTTGAAAATGGGAAAGACTTTCAGAACTATTGCAAATGGCGGTGCAGATGCTTTTTATGCAGGTGAGATTGCCGATGAAATTTGTGCGCAAGTTGAAGCCCAAGGCGGGTTTCTCAATCAGGATGATTTAAACTCTGTTTCTGCTGATTGGGTGAATGTAATTTCAGGTGATTATAAGGGTCATGCGCTTTACGAAATCCCGCCAAATGGGCAGGGCCTTGCGGCAATTATCCTTGCTAAACTTTTGGCAAAAATTGGTGTGCCGAATGATCCTAACTCCATTGAACGCGCTCATCTTCAAGCTGAATGCGGGCGGATCGCCTATGCTGCGCGAGATG
>CAZXZQ010000401.1:0-2301 GCA_964645215.1 uncultured Rhizobiaceae bacterium
CGGCATTGACGGGTAAAAACACGTCACCTGGTGCTTTTGATGTTTTAACATTCCTAGGCAAGCAAGAATCAATAAAAAGACTGGAAAACCTGCTTTAGAATTTAACTTTAAACAAGAAATGCACCTATCTGTGACCAACGTCTTACTTGTGTCATGCGGCTAAATCATATAGCTAACAGTCACGGATCATTACGGTCCACATATTTTAATATGCGCAACCAGCTTACTGTCATTAACGACATGCTGTTCCTTGAAAACTGATGTATTTCAAAGGACCCGGAAACAAAGCCGGTTGCTTAGAGAAAGGATTTATCATGGCGAACGACAAGGCAAAACTAAGCATCGGAGAAAAAAATTGGGAATTCGATGTACGTAAGGCAAGCGTTGGCCCGGATATCATTGACATTGGATCACTCTATAAAGAAACAGGCTGTTTCACATATGACCCTGGCTTCACATCAACTGCATCATGTGACAGCAGCATTACTTATATTGATGGTGATGAAGGCACTTTGCTGCACCGTGGATATTCAATTGAAGAATTGGCCGAAAAAGGTGACTTTCTAGAAACATGTTTCTTGCTTCTTAATGGCGAACTACCAAATGCTGCAGAGAGCAAAGATTTTAATGAGCGTGTAACAAACCATACAATGGTGCATGAGCAGATGAACCGCTTCTTCACAGGTTTCCGCCGTGATGCGCATCCAATGGCAATTATGTGTGGTGTTGTTGGTGCTTTATCCGCTTTCTATCATGATTCAACAGATATCTCTGATGAGCATCAGCGCGTCGTTGCTTCAACACGCATGATTGCGAAAATGCCAACAATTGCGGCTATGGCTTATAAGTATCATATTGGTCAGCCATTTGTGTATCCGCGTAATGACTTGGATTACGCATCAAACTTCCTTCAAATGTGTTTTGCCGTTCCTTCAGAAGAGTACAAGGTAAATCCTGTGCTTGCACGTGCAATGGACCGTATCTTCATCCTCCACGCAGATCATGAGCAAAACGCATCAACCTCTACAGTGCGCCTTGCAGGCTCTTCTGGTGCTAACCCATTTGCGTGTATTGCAGCTGGCATTGCATGTCTTTGGGGCCCTGCGCATGGTGGAGCGAATGAAGCTGCACTTAACATGCTTCATGAGATTGGTACTGTGGATCAGATTCCTGAATATGTTCGCCGTGCAAAAGACAAAAATGATCCATTCCGCCTGATGGGCTTTGGTCACCGTGTTTATAAGAATTATGACCCGCGTGCGCGCATCATGCAAAAAACAACGCATGAAGTTCTTAAAGAACTTGGCATCAAAGACGACCCAACACTTGAAGTTGCCATGGAACTTGAGCGCATTGCATTGACAGATGAGTATTTCATCGAGAAAAAACTTTATCCGAATATCGATTTCTACTCAGGTATTACGCTTCGTGCACTTGGCTTCCCAACAACTATGTTCACAGTGCTCTTCGCGCTTGCTCGTACAGTTGGTTGGATTGCACAATGGAAAGAGATGATCGAAGATCCAAAGCAAAAAATTGGTCGACCACGTCAACAATATACAGGCGCAACACTGCGACCGTATGTGGATGTCGCCAAGCGATAAGCAGACTAGTTTTGAATGATAATGAGGCCGGATTTTCCGGCCTTTTTATTTGCCTGCAACGTCTATAATTTTTTGTGCTGCCAGCAAAGTTGATGGACTATCCTGCTTCATACGCTTGGCAACAAGATCAAAGCCTTTGAGCTGAATATTCCGCTCTTCTCCATTCATTACAAGACGCTCCACCATTCTCGCAACATGTTGTGGGTGGCAATATTCGTTAAACTGCTCAGGGATAAACGGATAATCTGCAATCAGATTAGGCAGTGACGCTGTCCAAGCTTTTATGATACGGCGAATGGCCATCGTAGCGGCATCCAACTTGTAGATGGAAATCATAGGCACCTTATAAAGTGCCAATTCCAGTGTTACTGTGCCTGATGCTGCAAGGGCTACATCCGCACCTTTAAAAGCCTCAATGCGTGCTTCATCACCTAATACAATTTTTGGTTTCACAGCCCAACTTTTGGTTGCTTCTCTCACCTCATCCTCAAGTTTTGGCAAAGTTGGCAATGTAACGTCAAACTCAGATCCACGCTCTTTTAAAATACGGATCATTTCCGCAATCTCAGGCAATAGACGCTTTGTCTCACTGTGTCTTGAACCGGGCAATGCAAGTAGTTGAAACGGCTTGCCGCACTTCTTTTTAGCCGCGGTTTTTATGTCAGGCATTTCAGACGATAGTGGATGGCCAACATAG
>CAZXZQ010000402.1:0-2299 GCA_964645215.1 uncultured Rhizobiaceae bacterium
ATGGCCAATGAGTTCCACCAGAGAGGGAACGGAAAACTCGGGCGTACCCATAAAGATGATGCGGAGTGGCATGGCTTACCCAATCATCAGTTTCTTCGGCAATTTACCGGACTGTTTAGCAATTTTGGTAAACTTCTTGATCACCATATTTCGCTTGAGCTTTGAAAGTTGATCAATAAAAAGCTTGCCGTTTAAATGATCAATCTCATGTTGTAGGCAGGTCGAAAGCAGGCCTGTTGCTTCAAGCGTCTGCTTCTTGCCGTCGCGGTCTTGATATTCAACCACACAGCCTTCAGGACGTTCCACTTCTGCAAAATAATCAGGGATAGAAAGACAGCCTTCTTCATATACAGAAGGTGCTTCCATGAATGATACAATTTCCGGGTTGATTAAGAAGATTGGATTGCGTTCACTTTCTTTAAGCGGCTCATCATCTCTGGAAATCTCGCCCTCACCCTCTTCGCGTTCTGCACGTTCAGAACAATCCACCACGACCACGCGAACTGGTTCGGCTATTTGAATGCCCGCAAGGCCAATGCCTGGTGCGTCATACATGGTATCAGCCATGTCATCCAACAGCTTTTGCAACTGCTCATCAAACCGCTCAATCGGTTTAGAGATATCGCGTAAAATAGCATCAGGAATTTTTATAATTTCTCGTATAGACATGACACGGAGATAGGCAATTGCCTGACACGCGTCAACCCAAACAATCATCAACCTAATATTCTTGTTTTGTTCTTTTTTTAAGTGCAAGAATCGTATATGCTCATTTTATGACCTTATCTGAAGAAATTGCTCTGTTTTTCAATCAAACGATCCTGCAAGTCGGATCGAACTCATTTTCACTTGGGAACATCATTCTTGCGTGCCTTATCTTGGTTGGCATGCTCATCATTTATTGGTTTTTTAAGTCTATCCGCACTGCAAAACTTAGAGCCGCCAATGAAGCAGCCGCACTCGAGCGTGCGCGGGAAGCTGAAACACGTATGGCAGAACTTGTTGCCAGTCAAAATGAACTTACCGGCCGAATGCAAACCATGAGTGAGATTTTTACGACCCGCCAAGGTGACATGATGCGGGTTGTAAATGAACGACTAGAGGGTATGTCTGGACGCATTGGACAATCGCTCACGGATACAACCAAGAATACACAAGAGAGCCTTGCCAAATTGCAGGAACGGCTAGCGGTCATTGATAAAGCGCAGGACAATATTACCGGCTTGGCAGGCCAAGTGGTAGAGTTACAAAATATACTCTCCAACAAACAAACACGCGGCGCCTTTGGTGAAGGGCGTATGCAACAAATTGTGCAAGATGGGTTGCCAATGGGCGCTTATGAATTTCAGGCAACGCTATCTAATGCATCGCGGCCTGATTGCATCATTCACATGCCCAATGATACACCAGTGCTGGTAATTGATGCAAAGTTCCCGCTTGAAAGCTGGCATCGTATTCGCGAAGCTGAAACGCCTGAACAGGCAAAACATGCTGCAAGCAGTTTTAAGCGTGATGTAGAGGCGCATTTAAAAGCAATCTCGGAAAAGTATTTCCTAAAAGGTGAAACGCAAGATACCGCCTTTATGTTTGTACCATCAGAATCCATCTTTGCGGAAATACATGAGAATTTTGAGGGACTGGTGCAACGCGCCCATAAAGCGCGGGTGGTGATTGTCTCACCATCACTGCTGATGCTCTCCATCCAAGTGATGCAGTCAGTACTCAAAGATGTACGTATGCGTGAACAGGCTCACCTCATTCAAAAAGAAATCGTCTCGATGATGGAAGATGTTGGACGCTTGGATGACCGCGTTCGAAAACTCGACACACATTTCAGGCAGGCGCAAAAAGATGTTGAATTAATTCTCACCTCTTCAGATAAAGTTGCCAAGCGCGGAACAAAAATAACGAACCTGGAGTTTGAGGAACTCCCGGCTGATCAGGTTGATGCAAAGCCTCAGCTGAAAGCAGTGGAATAGGATAGTCGTAATGTCGAATAAAGGGCTTAACATTGATGGGTTGAAAGTTTTGCATGGGGAAGCTTTTGCGCCTATGGTTCAGCAGATGGGCATAGAGCCTGTAGAGATAACTGAAAACGGCGCACGGTTTCACATTCCGGCAACAGACTTCATCATGCGCACTGGCGACATTGTTTGCGGACAGGCGATCGCAAGCATTGCGGATACAGTTGGCGTGATGGCGCTCTTTGCGCATAATGAAGAAGCACGCATTATGACAACAGTTGATATGACCACCCACTTCATGCGCCCTCTTTCAAAAGGCATGTTGGAAGCACATG
>CAZXZQ010000403.1:0-2294 GCA_964645215.1 uncultured Rhizobiaceae bacterium
ATCAACATTACCATACAGAACAGGAGAAAGATTTATGCCAAGGCGTTCGCGGTCTTTTTCTGTGAGGGTCGAAGTGACAATGCGTTTGCGTTTCACCTTTCCAGATTTGCCAATCGGTTCAATAAGGCTTAAACGCGTCTTCACACCATCAACAACTGCGACGCCTGAAACATTGGCTGAACTAGGGTTTGCATCGATTAGAATATTGGCTTTCTCAATAGAACGATTGCCAAGCTTTTTACTGCTTTTTGCATTCTCCAAATCCATCAAAACATTCCACTGTATGTCGCCATAAGTAAGTGGTTTGCCAAGCGGAAAATCGGCAACAATATCTGCGTGCATTTTACCACTAAACTGATCAGGCACCACTTTCATGCGGTTCATAACGCGCAGCGGTTCTCTATCAGAAATACGAGCGATAGAACGTGCGTCGCCATCCAAGGTTAGTTTGGTTTTTGCAACACGCTTAGGGTCGGCAAAATTATTTGTAACAAAACTACCAGACCGGATTTGAACATCTTTCTTCTCAAACCCTTCAACATATCCATCCTTAATGGAGGCGGAGATTTTCATCCCCTCAAGCCTTACATCCCCTAAGCTATCTGTAATGTTTGGCATTTTACCAAAAGCACGGAAAGAAAGGTCTTTCATGCTTGTCTTGATTGTAAACTGTTCAGGGCTAAACGTCTTACCCTTACTTAGGCGAAACAATACTCCAGAAGGAATATCTGCCTTAACCGTACCATTTGTAATCCACCCTTTAGCTACGTGAGAATGCACCCATTGACGAGCAGCGCCACCAATAAAATAAGGCCAAAACTGTTTAAGTGCTGCAACTGAAATTCCATCCGTTTTGCCCTCACCTTTAACCGATGGCGTTTCCCCCATAAATCCTACCGTCGCATTACCACTTACATGCCCTTTTTCAGAGGTGAAGATAATATCGTCAATTCCGAGTTCTTTTGCTTCGCGGCTGTAAACGCCTGCCGCCTTAATACCAACGGGTACAACTGGCTCCCCCTCGATGGTCGGCTCGAAGGTTCCTCTTTTCATGATGAGGTCATATAATATGTTGCCGGCATATCCGCTCGTTTCATTAGCAGGTTTAATACCGCCTATAAGCTCGGCCTTTAAACGTCCAATCTCTAGGTAAGATGGATCAAGCTCAATCTGATTACGATCAAGAAACAGTCTGAAATTAAGATCAACAACTTTAACAGGAGCCAGTGCATTCACGCCAAGCCTCAGGTCACTTTCGTCAGATGATAGATTTATTCTAGGCTCAAACGCTTCATGTTCTGGATTGAACGGCACATCGCCTTTGACATTTATGATTGCATTATTGGCAAAGAAACCGCTTTCAGTTTCCGGATTATTTAGCCACTCCCCTGCATGAATACCGGATATGGAAAAATTATAATTTGTCCATCCGTTTTCAGCTTTATTATAGTCAGACGTTATTTTGATGTTTGAAAGATTTGTATCGAGCTTGCCGCTTAATAAAAGCTGCCCGTCGCTTCCTGGCTCTACAACGAGTTGTTCAATTTTTAGCGGATCTGTTTGCTTGCGCCCTATTATTTGACCGCTAATGACAGCATTAGTGATTTCCATTCCCTTAAACGTATCTGCTGAAAACTTTTCCTCTAGCCGGGAAAGCCAATTTCCTAAAATGTTCAAAGGTGCATCTAAATGTGAGGGAAGGATGAAAGCTGTATTTGGCCCCATTAAACTTGCATCAAGCTTGGCGTCTTTTACCGTCAGATAGCTAAAATTTGTCTCACCAGAAAGCGTTTTATAAAGGTCCATCGTCGCTTCAAGAGAACCAATGGTTGAAATGGCTGCACCATCTTCTTTTCTTGTGATTATAATACTATCCGTACCGAGCGAAACTTGCCCTAAATTTAGAAAGGACAGATCTACAGCTTCAATATCCACATTATAATTTGGGCCAATGACGCTTTGTAGAGACTGCTCAACGCGCGCCACCAAGGGTGAGCCTTTTTCAGTTTTGCCTTTAAACAAAAAATAGAGACCAGCAATCGACAGACCAATCAACAAGCAAGTACAAATCAACACAGCAGCAAAGATGCGAAAAATCTTTACACCGCGCGATCTTCTACCAATGCCAGCTAAGCTTGCTTGTTGTCGCGAATAAACATCGCTTTGCATTGGTTTTACCTGTTTAGAGTTAGAAAACAGCTTCAACGTTCCTCGTTATAAATGCCCCTGAACGAGCTCGTTCTTAGTATTGCCAGTTTAGAAATTAAAACTATATATGGCTATAAGAATCATTC
>CAZXZQ010000404.1:0-2282 GCA_964645215.1 uncultured Rhizobiaceae bacterium
CTGCTCCTGAAGCTGCCGCACCAAAAGAAACTGCAGTACCTCAAGTTGAAGTAAGATCTGAACAAGCTGCGCCTGCACCGGAGGGCAGTGGTCTTAAATTATCAGAGATTGTTGCTAAAATGTCTGCTTTTAAAGGCGAGAGTGAAGAGCAAGCTAAATTGGCCGCCGAAGAGCTTCCAGCACCAACTGAGACAGTAAAAGTGGTAAAACAAGAGGCCGCACCAGAGCCTGTTGCGGAACCAGAACCAGCAATTATTGAGGCAAAGACTGAAGTGACAGAAGTAAAGCCAGAACCAGTTTCTGAACCGTCAAAAACCGAGACAGAAGAATTTAAAACAGCACTTATGTCACCAAGCTCTGATGATGCAGTTGCTGGGTCGTTTGATCGTCTTAAGCGCAGTGCGATGGATGACATGGATGCCAAAACGGAGGCGATCCTTCGTCCAATGTTGCGTGAATGGTTAGATGAAAACCTGCCAACAATGGTCGAACGTTTGGTCCGTGAAGAAATAGAGCGCGTCTCAAGAGGCGTATAATTAGCGCAGCTTAAAGAATTTGAATTTAACGGCTGCGATTTTCGCGGCCGTTTTTGCTTTTTAACGTCAATAAATACAGCTTTTGTTGACTTATTGCGTGTTATTGGGTTTAGACAGATAAACGATCAAAATGTAGAAGATTTTCCATGCTTGAGAAGAATTATGATGCAGCCGCTGTTGAGCCGCGCATTGCCAAAAAATGGGATGAGGCAGATGCCTTCGCCGCTGGTGCTGGCAAAAAGGAAGGCGAGGACGCATATACAATCGTCATCCCGCCACCGAACGTCACTGGTTCTCTCCATATGGGGCACGCGCTCAACAATACGTTGCAGGATATTCTGATCCGCTTTGAGCGCATGCGCGGCAAGGATGTGCTTTGGCAACCGGGTATGGACCATGCAGGCATTGCCACACAAATGGTGGTTGAGCGCCAATTAATGGAAAGCCAACAGCCCGATCGTCATGCGATGGGCCGTGAAAAATTCATCGAGCGCGTATGGGAGTGGAAAGAAGAGTCTGGCGGTACGATTTTCAATCAGTTGAAACGCCTTGGCGCGTCTTGTGATTGGTCACGTGAGCGTTTCACCATGGACGAGGGGCTTTCAAAGGCTGTGCTTGAAGTGTTCGTCTCTCTTTATAATGAAGGCTTGATTTATCGTGGCAAGCGTCTCGTCAACTGGGACCCGCAATTTGAAACTGCAATTTCTGATCTCGAAGTGGAGAATGAAGAAGTTGACGGCCATATGTGGCACTTCAAATACCCACTTGCCGGTGGTGCGACCTATGAATATGTCGAGAAAGATGAAGACGGTAATATCACGCTCAAGGAAACGCGTGATTATATCTCGATTGCCACCACGCGCCCGGAAACCATGCTGGGCGATGGAGCCGTTGCAGTACACCCTAAAGATGAGCGCTATGCGCCAATCGTCGGCAAGCTTTGCGAAATTCCAGTCGGCCCGAAAGAGCATCGCCGTTTGATCCCCATCATCACAGATGATTATCCTGACCCTGAATTTGGTTCCGGTGCTGTGAAGATTACCGGTGCGCATGATTTCAACGACTATATGGTTGCCAAGCGTAATGACATTCCATGCTACCGCCTGATGGATGTGAAAGCGCAGATGCGCGACGATGGTGCGCATTATGCGGAATGCGCAGAACGGGCAGCAGCAATTGTGAAGTCCGGTGAACTTCCGAGCGAAGCTGACATAGATGCAATCAATCTCATTCCCGATGATTATCGCGGGCTTGATCGCTTTGTCGCGCGTGAGAAAATCATCGCGGATATTTCTGCCGAAGGTCTGGCAGTGATGACGAGCATCACCGTGAAGGATGATGAAGGCAATGAGAGTGAGAAGAGCGTTCCTTTCGTTGAGAACAAGAAGATCATGCAGCCGTTTGGGGATCGTTCAGGCGTGGTGATCGAACCGATGTTGACTGACCAGTGGTTTGCGGATGCGGAAACCCTTGCCAAACCGGCCCTTGCTTCTGTCAAAGAAGGTCGTACAAACTTCGTGCCGAAGACCTGGGAAAATACTTATTTCAATTGGATGGAAAACATTCAGCCGTGGTGTATCTCCCGCCAACTCTGGTGGGGTCATCAAATACCAGCTTGGTTTGATGATGCTGGAAATATCTTTGTTGCGAAGACAGAAGAAGAAGCACAGGCACAAGCGGGAGAAGGTGCCGCACTTACACGCGATCCCGACGTGCTCGACACCTGGTTCTCATCCGCCCTTTGGC
>CAZXZQ010000405.1:0-2271 GCA_964645215.1 uncultured Rhizobiaceae bacterium
AACAATACTGTACTTCGCTTTCTTTAAGCCTTTTCCATTCCTCTTTTGAATAAAGCTCTTCATCATTTTCAAGCGCATATATATCAAACTTACTTGCGCCTAATTTGGCGACAGGTTGATACCAAGGCAGCAAAAGATGCCGGCGCAAAGGCGTTCCCAAATGTACAAGTGGATTTGGAGATGATTTCCACCCTGTCAGATCTGCTTTAATCATTGAATCCATCCAGGTTTTATCTATCTGCATCTCTATGACATATGATTGGTCTTCTTTAAGATTAATTCCTGTTACGAAGCACGGATCCTTTGGCGAAAACTCAAATGTCGTATCTAGTTTAAACTTGCCAAATTCACTCTCGTTTGTTTCACAATACAATCCTGCCAGATCGCCCACAAATAACACTGAGCGACTGAGGAACATTCCAGCAATTACAAGAAGCACAAAATAGAAGGCGATGGCAAAAAATTCCATAGAAGCACGAGTTACTTTTTTTATCTTTTTATAACGTTCACCCAAAAGAAACCGGGCAAGATTATGCGACCATGGTGAAAAATTACTCAATTGGGAACTCGATTGATTCATATGAGACCAAAGTTGTCTCATATTTGCGCGTGCGCCTGCACCAATCTTCATGCTCCAAATTATCAGAGCAATAATTGCAGTTAAAAGTATCGCAAAAGGAAACGAATAACCTTCATATGCATCAGTCCAAGCCGATGCAAACCCAAATCCTGGAATACTGGATATTAGATTAGGTATGCTCCGCACCGCATAGGCTATTAATCCTTCCCAATGCGGTTTCTCACCGTTAAAGACATGCAAGAAGGGTACTTTACCCACATTATCCGATATATACGGGTATGTAATAAACAGGACAAACAAGATTAATGTGAAGAAATACAGAATCTTTCGATACCATACTTTATTCCACATGATACGCTGAGCCTTTTCACGAGACACAGCTTCCAATGGTGTTTCAAATGACTTTTTTGCTCGTGAATTCGCTGCTTCAGCAATCTTACCATCAGGGTAAAATATTTTGTAATTTAGCGGAATATTTATCGGGGCATATCCGGACCCATCTTCACGGATACGATGAAATACACTTTCGTGGATAATAGGCTTTGCTATTTTCACCCGGTTTATTGCTTCCCCTTTATTTTGAGGTGTGCCAACCACCTTTTCCTTAATTGAGCCAATAAAGCCCGGCTTTTTATAATCACACAATTGATGGAGATTTCTTGGATCAAGCCTATACGCATTACCAACCCCTGCTCGACTATCATGCGCGGGACCTAGAGTATTAGCCTTTGCATTTAATTCTTGTGTGGCAGCAGGTAAAAATTTTAACCCAGCATATTTTTGTGCCTCGTCCATAATCCACTTAAGCGAAACATGCGCTAAGCTATCATCAGGATAGCCACCGCCAATATTGGCATGTACGCCAGAAAACCAGACTTGTAATATGCTACGCTGATCCACCCTCAGTGTTTTGGCATTCGATGACAGACTAGGGCGATCAGCCAATGACCAAGTTGGTTCCTTGTCTTCATTCCACAACATGGGTTCAAAAGATTGACGCTCCTCATCCAACGCTAATGCATGACGCGCATGTTGAACGCGTTTTGACAAATCTCGATCCTTGGCGCTCAGCGGCCATACAAATCTATCCCAAGCTCGCGTCATTTCATCAATAGGCATGCCATACGCATCAACCGTATCCCAAACACCAAGAAATTTTATAACTGCTGAGTTGGAATTTGAACTTTCCAGATTTGCTCTTGCATCATAAGGTTCCGTTCCGGTAATCTTATCTTTCTTGTCAATCAACCAATCCCGTAACGGAGCACCAACCAAAGATAGCAAGGATGGCGAGAAAGCAGTTTTACGGAATTGTCTGTAAGCTGCGTTTACACGCCGATCTAAATCTTCATCATCAAGTACAGGACTTGTGGATGCGTTCTTATTATTTTTGACATCGATAATGCCTTCACTGGCAATCAAGGCTGCAAGCACCCTTACGGTAAAAGCTCCTCGCGAAAATCCAAAACAACTAATCTCGTCCCCAGGGTTATAGCTCCGGCAAAGAAACTTATACATTGTCTTTACATTTGCAGCTAACCCCAAACCAAATGCTTTGCCAATTATTGCCAAGGGCAAAAATCCATTCGTACCAACACCACTTATGTAAAACGCAATTTGGTTTTTATCTGGAGATACATCTAGCGCTTTATATGCGCGCCATACGTTTGTTTTATGTGGACTTGACGAAC
>CAZXZQ010000406.1:0-2256 GCA_964645215.1 uncultured Rhizobiaceae bacterium
TACAATTTTTTCACGCAATAGCGCTCCACCACCACCTTTTATAAGATTAAGCGCTTCATCAACCTCGTCAGCGCCATCAATAACGAGATCAAGCTCAGGCATTTCATCTAATGTTGCGAGGGGCACCAGCAGCTCATTGCATAATTCCATTGTTTTAATTGATGTTGGAACACCAACAACTTCAAAACCATTCGCAACTTTTTCTGCCAATAAGCGAATAAATTCATCCGCAGTAGAACCCGTGCCAATGCCAAGCCGCATGCCGGATTTAACAAGTTCTAGGGCTGCTCTAGCAGCATCAATTTTCAATTCGCGGCTCATGCGCAATTCCACGTTATTTAAATCATTTTCCAATTTGGAATTACCCATTAACATGACAATGATTCCATCGCCATGTATTTAGGGCATTTTCAACAAGGGTATTACACAATGACAAAGCCTATGATTGTCTTTGATTTAGACGGCACGCTGGCAGATACGGCACCTGACCTGATCGCGACCCTTAATAGAACTACTGCCCCTAAGGGGCTTCCTGAAACGCCAATGAGCAGCGTTGGTCAGATTGTAGGTCACGGAGCGAAAGCGATGATACGCCGCGCCTATGAGCTTCATGAAAGAGACTTAAGTGAAGAACTACTTGATGAATTACTGGCAATTTTTCTTAATGACTATGAGCAAAATATTGCCAATCATTCTCATTTTTACGACGGCCTAGAAAGCGCTCTAACAGCATTAAAAGCTGACGGTTATACGTTTGCAGTCTGTACAAATAAGAAAGAAACCATGGCTAAGCTTTTAATTAAAGAATTAAACGCAAACCATTGGTTTGAATCATTAACTGGCGGCGACACATTTGCTTTTAACAAGCCTGACGGCAGACATATTATCGAAACCGTAAAACTTGGCGGAGGCAACCCTAAAACAGCGATCATGGTCGGCGACACCAGCAATGATATTAACGCTGCAATTGACGCAGACATCGCATCAATTGCCGTAACATTTGGGTATGCAGACCAACCAGTTGAAACACTAGGGGCAGATAGAATAATAAACCATTTTGATGAACTTCGTAACGCCGTCCATGCGCTTAGCTAAACTTAAAGAAATGGCAACTCACATAAATCTCCAGCAAATGCACCTGTTGGGCGCATGACTTCCACCCGCTCATCTGCTTTCACATCAACACTGATAAGTGCGTAGCCTATATTTTGTTTAAGCCTTGGAGACCAGACACAATTGGTCATATGACCAATCATTTTACCATCTCTATGAATTTCTTCCCATGAGAAGCCAAGGGGCGCAGGTTTGATACCACCAAGCAATAGACCCAGTTGATGACGCTTAGGACCTTCTTTCATGATTTTGCGCAGTGCCTGTATACCAATTACATCATCACCGACATCCAGATCAACATAGTCTCCCAATCGCACTTCAAACGGATTTGTATATCGGTCAGTGTCGCCACCATACGAAACTAACCCACTCTCAGTGCGTTCTGCCGTTGCAGGTGCGCCGGGCCCAATATCATACACTTTGCCGGCTTCTTTAAAGATCTTCCATAGTTGTGTACCTTTGGTGTTATCCAGCAGGTAAATCTCAAATCCACCCTGTTTAGACCAACCAGAGCGCTGCACTATCACTGGAATACCTTCAATTTCCGCTTCTTTGAACCAGAAATATTTAAGATCACGCACCCAGTTCCCCATAACGGAGGCAACAACATCTTCTGCTTTTGGTCCTTGAATTGCCATAGGAGATGCGTCCGGCTCACTTATTTCAACATTAAGCTTGCGTTCTTCAGCAATCGCCCTTGCCCAAGACCAAATATCGCTATCGGCAATCGAAAACCAAAAACAATCATCCGCGTGCTTCAAAAGTACCGGATCATTGATTAACACACCATGATGATTACAAAGCGGGATATATTTGCCCTGCCCCACCTTACATTTGGATATATCGCGCGGGCTAAGAATTTGTGCAAGTTCGGCAGCATCAGGTCCTTTAAGTTGCACTTGACGCTCTACCGCTACATCCCATTGGGAAACCCCTTCAATTAGACGCCAATATTCCGCTTCTGGATCGCCAAAAGACGTCGGTAAGATCATTCTATTATAGATGGATGCAGAAGTTATACCTTCTGCCATAACAGACTCATGAAAAGGTGATGGTCGCAGACGCGCATTTGGGAAGATAGAAAACATTAGCTGCTCCTGAAAATGTATATTCAGACTTAGTAGCTAAAAATGAAAACGGGAG
>CAZXZQ010000407.1:0-2252 GCA_964645215.1 uncultured Rhizobiaceae bacterium
TATAGCGATTTATCAAACGCAAAAAGGCAAAGATGGAATTGCCACCTTTGCCCGGAATGCTTTGGGTCTTAAAATTATCTGTTTCTATCAACTTTGCGGGCCATCATCATAACCAACCTTATCAACAAGGCGTGATGCTGCTTTACGCAATTCTGCGATTTTTTCAAGCGATAATGTGTCTGGCTTTATTTCGCCAAAGCCCTGAACGGTTGCTGAGGCCTTTGCACCAGGTTTGACAGGATATTCGTAAACCTGTTCCGCATAAATTTCTTGTGCACTGCCACTTGAAAGGAAGGTCATCAATTTGATGGCTGCTTCTTTGTTGGGGGCATGTTTAGCAAGCGCCATGCCTGAGATATTGACATGCGTACCACGGTCGCCTGAATTGGGGAAAAGCACCTTCATAGATTTCGCCCATTCTTTTTGCTCAGGCTTTTTCTCATTGTTTTGCATTAAGCCAACATAGTAAGTGTTGCCGATGCCGATATCACATTCACCGGCAAAAATGCCCTTGGCTTGAGCACGATCATTGCCATCTGGCTTGCGAGCTAGATTGTTACGCACACCAGTCAACCAAGTTTCAGTAAAAGCTTCACCTTTATTGGCAATCATGGAAGCAATAAGCGCCACGTTATAAGCATGTTGGCCAGAGCGCGTACAAATGCGCCCTCTCCATTCGGGCTTTGCGAGGTCTTCATATGTAATTTCATTCTGTGCAACACGGTCTTTGGAGGCAAAAACCACACGACCACGTGTTGTTAGTCCAAACCACTTGCCATCCGTGTCGCGAAAGCTTGCTGGAATATTGCTATTGATTGTTTCATTCGAAACAGGCTGTACAAGGTCTTTCGTAGTGATGCCTGATAGTCGTCCGATGTCTACAGTAAGAATTACATCAGCGGGAGAATTAGCGCCTTCTGCTTCCAGCTTCTCAATCATGCCCTTTTTCAAAAATTGCACTTGCGTTTTGATGCCAGTTTCTTGCGTGAACGCATCAAGCAATGGCTTGATAAGGTCTGGTTGGCGGTAAGAATAAATATTCACGGTTTCTGCCATGGCAGGTGCTGCAAATGAAACAGCCAATGCTGAAAGAGCTAATTTATATTTGAGGGAGGATAACATGTGTTTGCCTTATACAAGCTGGTTAACTGGACCAATTTAGTCATGTTTAAAACCATCCAAGATATGATGTCAACATTAAACTTGATAAAAAAGGTTTACTTTTTCTGGAATTATTCTAAACTAAGCTAAATGAGGGTTATTGAATCATGCGATTAACAAAACAAACAAACTATGCATTGCGTATATTGATGTATTGCGCGGCCAATGACAATAAGCTCTCTCAAATCCCGGAAATTGCAGCCTCTTATAATTTGTCTGAGGCTTTTCTCTTTAAAATTCTAAAGCCGATTGTCAAACATGGCTTTGTAGAATCTGTGCGTGGGCGCAATGGCGGCATTCGCCTTGCTAGAAAAGCAGATCAAATCACACTCTCAGAAGTTGTTCGTATAACCGAAGATAGTTTTGCGATGGCAGATTGTTTTGACCCTGAAGGCACAGACTGCCCTCTCCTGAACCACTGCGGCCTAAATCAAGCACTTGGCGAAGCATTGGCTGCTTTCTTTGCTGTGCTAGATAAATACACAATCAATGACATTGTGGCAGACTATTCACGCATCGAACAATTGCTTGGCCTACATCTACTTGAAGGCTATGAGCCTGCTGCTGGTCAAGCATAAAGAACGGCATAAAAAAACCCGCTTGGGTAAAGCGGGTTTCTTCTAAGTTTTGTTAAAAAACTAATTATGCATTCACTGCTTCTTTAAGCGCCTTGCCAGCTTTAAACTTAGGTGCTTTTGATGCAGGTACATTTACTGTTTCGCCAGTGCGTGGGTTACGCGCTGTTGTTGCTTTACGCTGAGAAACTGCAAAGTTACCGAAGCCAAGGATACGAACTTCGTCTCCTGCACTTAGGGCTTGAGTTACTGTATTTAAAACTGCTTCAACAGCTTCACCTGCTTGGGCTTTGTTGCAATCACACTGTTCTGCAACTGATGCAATAAGTTCGTTCTTATTCATTTTATATTCCTTCCATAAATGAAATACCGACTCACTAAACTGTAATAGATAATCCTATTTATTAGGCATTATGACAACTAAATAACGTCATAAACGGCTGATTTCTGCGGTTTTGAGGAGTTTTAAGTACATTTTCTTTATCAAAACAGAAAGTAAGCCCTGAAAACCTGGTA
>CAZXZQ010000408.1:0-2250 GCA_964645215.1 uncultured Rhizobiaceae bacterium
GTTTAAAGATAAAACCACAGCGCCAAACCAGATGTGGCAAACCGACTTCACGTATACTAAATTTTGTAAAATAAGAGAACTTTAACAAGTTTTAGATTGCTCTGTTGGCCTTTAATAACTAACTGTTGGTCTATCTAAGACTGTTCTGCCGAGTAAGCTTGCACACAAATCAATCATCAATCGCGTTGTCTTTCCTCGTTCATCAAGAAAAGGATTGAGTTCAACAATATCTAAAGAAGAAACAAGGCCACTATCGCATAGCATTTCCATAATCAAATGTGCTTCGCGAAAGGTTGCCCCGCCAGGCACCGTTGTTCCCACAGCTGGCGCAATCTCTGGGTCGAGAAAATCAACATCTAAGCTAACATGAAGTGCGCCATCAGCATCAGCCACGCGCCTCAAAAATGCTTCAAGTGGATTGATGATGCCAGATTCATCAATTGCCCGCATGTCATAAACTGTAATGTGCCCATCTTTAAGAGTTTTTGACTCAGGTTCGTCGACGGATCGAAGACCAATCATACAGACATTTTTTGGATCCACTTTTGAACGCAAAGATGGATAATATTTTTCAAATCCTGACATGCCAGTTACATAAGCCATGACAGTACCATGCAGATTACCACTCTGCGTTGATTGTAGAGTGTGAATGTCTGGGTGAGCATCCAACCAGAGTAAAAATTGTTTTTGGTTTCTTACTTCAGACGCTCTCGCAATGCCTGGTATTGTGCCGATGGACATGGAATGATCACCACCAATAAAGATAGGAAAATCGGAGCTATTTGCAGCCTCATAGGCTGCTTTTTCCAAAGCAATTGCCCATCCAACTGTGTTTTCAAGACCCCAAATAGCCCTGTTAGGATGGGTATCAAGCTTAACGCTTACAGGGTGAATGTTGCCCATATCATGGACGGTATGCCCTAACTCCTGGATAGCTTCAACAATACCGCCCGTGCGCAAAGCGTCTGGGCCCATAAGGCAACCCTTTTGACTCGCACCAGATTGAATTGCTGCTCCAATCAATGCGCAGCTTTTCGGCGAAATACTCATTTACTCTACTCCCTTCTCGTGAAGGTGTATTATTTTCCAATTGTCGACAAACGACTAGTTCTCATCTTTGTTGAAACAAGCAAAATAATAAGCAGATTGCAGGTATGTTTTATCAAAATTTATGAAAAATAGAATTCAGATTATTCTGAGCTCAATATCTAAAATTGTTGTTTGAAAATTAAAACAGGGGTTTGTGGCCCTGCCGTCAAATGCCTATCGCTTCATAGGCAGCAGCGACCTGTTGTACGCTGATCACATAAGCCGCATTTCTAAAACTTACTAATTTTGGGTTTTTGATCAATGTTTGGGACATCCGATCATATGCACTGTTCATTACGTCTTCTAAGCCAGAACGTACAAGGTCAATTTCTAAGCCGCCACCAAACAGCTCCTTTTCAAACCCTGCAGGGAAATTGCCCCCAGTCATCATCTCCATCGCATTGACAATTGAATTGTTTCTCCGTTCTTGTCGGCGCCTTTCCATAAGGCCAAATGGGATATGTGTTAGATTTTTTACCCATTCAAAATAACTAACAACAACGCCACCAGCATTCACGAACAAGTCAGGCAAAATGACGATACCCTTATTATTCAAAATTTCATCGGCCTCATAACTTACTGGGCCATTTGCCGCTTCAACTATCAGTCCGGCATTTATCATTCCTGCATTTGCTTTGGTGATGCAATTCTCAGCCGCTGCAGGGATCAAGATATCGCATGGTAAATACAGTCCTTGATCTGCATCCGAAAAAGACTGCGTATCTGAAAACCCAAGGATAGAGCCTGTTTCCATCTGGTGTTGTTTTAAGGCTTCAATAGCAAGGCCATTTTTATTAAACACATACCCGTCACGTTCGATAACGCATGTAATCTTAGCGTTATTTTCTTCCAAAAGAAATTTGGCAGCATGATATCCAACATTGCCGAAACCCTGAATTGTTAAGTCCATCTTACTCAAATCATGTTGTCCATTGACGCCGTTATGGTTTGTGTCGGCTAGGTAACTTTGAATTGCGTATTGCACACCACGGCCAGTCGCCTCTGTGCGCCCAGCAATCCCACCTTTTGAAATTGGCTTGCCTGTTACGCAAGCTTTTGCGTTGATTACATCAGTTGGATTAGCGCGGCGATACTCATCTGCCATCCACGCCATCTCACGTTCACCAGTTCCCATGTCTGGTGCTGGAACATTTTGTCCAG
>CAZXZQ010000409.1:0-2246 GCA_964645215.1 uncultured Rhizobiaceae bacterium
CATGCAGGAAGGTATATTACCGCATTGGGATTATAATCCGCCGCGTGAAGCGTCTCAAGAATATGTACGCAATCATATGGACTGGACAGAGGCGGCGGCCAAAACTAGATTTCCACCACTTGATGGCGGAAACAAAGGGCGCTCGTGAACAAAGAGTATGACATTTTAATAATCGGTGGCGGCATTAACGGCGCAGGCATTGCACGTGAAGCTAGCATGAGAGGTTACTCAGTTTGCCTGTGTGAAAAGGGCGACTTTGCCAGCGGCACTTCATCGGCCTCGACAAAGCTTATTCATGGTGGGTTACGCTATCTTGAGCATAATGAATTTTTGCTTGTGCGAAAGGCGCTTATAGAGCGTGAAGTTTTGTTGGCAATGGCGCCTCATATTATTAGACCAATGCGATTTGTGCTGCCTCACCACAACGGCCTTCGCCCAAAATGGCTCTTGCGTCTTGGCCTCTTTATCTATGATCATTTGGGTGGCCGCAAAATTTTACCCGCAACAAAGACACTTAATCTAAAAACAGACGAAACAGGCAAATGCCTCAAGAACGAATTTGAAACCGGATTTGAATATTCAGATTGCTGGGTTGAAGATACGCGCCTTACAATTTTTAATCTCATGGATGCCCGTGAAAATGGTGCTGATATCAAGCCCAGAACAAGCGTCGAAAAATCAAACTATTCTGATGGTATGTGGTCTGTGAGTTTGAGTAATGGTGAAAATGTTTCTGCAAAGGTAATCATTAACGCAGCCGGCCCTTGGGTGGATGAAGTTCGCCGCTCAGCCTTCGGCGTTAATAATGCAAATAATATAAGGCTAGTGCGCGGCAGCCATATTGTGATCAATCGCAAGTTTGAACATGATAAAGCATATATCTTTCAAAACAGTGATGACCGTATTCTCTTCGCCATTCCATATGAGCATGATTATACGCTGATCGGAACGACGGATGCAGAACAAGAAGACATGTCCAAGCCACCGGCTATTTCTGAAAAAGAAACTGATTATCTTTGCAAAATGGCAAGTGAGTATTTTGCTGACGCCGTAACTCGCAAGGATATTGTCTGGACCTATGCCGGCGTGCGCCCGCTCTATGATGATGGGGCAAGTAAAGCACAAGAGGCAACACGTGATTACATAATCCGCGCTGAAGAAACTATTGGTGATGGCACGCTGCTTAATATTTTTGGTGGCAAGATTACGACGTTCAGAAAGCTTGCCTTTTCCGCTCTTAATAAAATTGATGCCATTTTTGATAAACCTAAAACAATACAAAAATCATCTGGGCATTTTCCGGGCGGTGATTTTCCCATAGATGGATTTCAAAACCTTTTAACAACGTTTGAAAAACAATATCCATTTATGGAAGCTAGTGTGCTACATCGTTTGACCAATCTTTATGGTACACGCACGGTTCAGATCCTCGATGGCATCAAAAACCAACGCAGTCTCGGAAAACATTTTGGCGCCGGACTTTATGCATGTGAAGTGAATTACCTCATGAAGCATGAGTGGGCAGCATGTGCAGAAGATATTGTCTTTCGCCGAACCAAACTTGGTCTTCGTATGAGCAAGAAAGAAATTTCAGAATTAGATACGTGGATGGAAAAAGAAAATGGCTAAATATGTTCTGGCAATTGATCAAGGGACAACATCTTCACGTGCAATCCTTTTCGATCAACACCAGAAAAAAATTGCCAGTGCGCAAAAAGAATTTACGCAATTTTTCCCTAAGCCTGGTTGGGTAGAACATGACCCTGAAGAGATTTGGCAATCTGTAAAATCCACCTGTAAATCTGCCATTCGAAAAGCAAAAATAAAACCGAGCGATATTGCTGCGATCGGAATTACCAATCAACGCGAGACCACCGTCATATGGGATAAAAACACAGGCAAGCCAGTTCATAATGCAATTGTCTGGCAAGATCGGCGCACTGCGGATATTTGCACAAAGCTGAAAAATGCTGGATATGAAAAAACATTCACACGCAAAACAGGCCTTTTACTTGACCCTTATTTTTCAGGCACCAAAGTTACGTGGCTTTTAGATAAGATAAAAGGTTTGCGCAAAAAAGCGGCAAATGGGGATATTGCTTTCGGGACGATTGATACGTTTCTTATTTGGAGGCTTACAGGCGGTAAATCTCATGTAACCGATGCAACTAATGCCTCACGCACATTGATGTTTAATATTAAGATGCAAAAGTGGGATAAACAACTTCTAGAACTTCTTCACATTC
>CAZXZQ010000410.1:0-2221 GCA_964645215.1 uncultured Rhizobiaceae bacterium
GAGTAAAAAAGACGAAATGATAATTACGCCTATTACGAGCAAAGATATTGCAAGGCTCGAAAACATTGAAGCCTTATTTTTTGCCTACCGTGACTTTGTCTCTGATCCAGATTTAATTTTAAAAGAGATCAGTTTTGGGCGCGCGCACCACCGAGTATTATATTTCGTAAATCGTAATCCTGGCATGAGTGTCGCTGAACTACTCGATACACTGAAAATTACGAAACAAAGCCTATCGCGTGTTTTGCGGGAGTTGATTGAAAAAGGGCATATTGTGCAAGAAGAAGGAGAGAATGACCGGCGCAGACGTCTTTTGTATCCAACAAAATCTGGACGCACGTTAATCCTAACCTTATCAGCCCCGCAGTCATCACGTATTGAAAATGCTTTCAAAAACACCAATAGTGAAGAGCAGAAGTTAATCTTAGACTTCTTAAGCAGGATGATTGACTAAACAGTCTATGATCCGGCTGTAATATTTTAATAGATTAAGTTACTTATTTTAGCCCAACTAATGATCATATACTAAGAGCAGCTTTTATATTTCATGAGTAAGATGTCTGACATAATTACCGATATACAAATCCCTGAAGACGGCGCGCCCCATGTTTTGGTGGTAGATGATGATAGGCGTTTGAGAGAGCTTTTATCGCGCTATCTTTCCGCCAATGGGTTTCGTATTTCAAATGCATCAAATGCTGCTGAGGCGAGAAGCAAACTACAAGCACTTGAGTTTGATCTAATGGTTGTGGATGTCATGATGCCTGGAGAAAGCGGCATTAGCCTTACCAAGTCATTGAGTGAGGTAAGAGAGATCCCAATACTTATGCTCACGGCACTTGCTGAAATTGACAATCGCATTGAAGGTTTAGAAGCAGGCGCAGATGACTATCTATCAAAACCTTTTGAGCCACGCGAACTCGTTCTACGCATCAACAGCATTTTAAAGCGCACCGCCAAGCCTGTTGAACCTGTCATCGAACAAGTAAACTTCGGCGACTTTCATTATTCGGTCAAACGCGAAGAACTGAAGCAAGCCGGAGAAACCGTTCGATTAACTGAGCGTGAACGCGAGATCATGAATATATTTGCTTCCAACCCTGGTGGCACTGTCGCACGCAACGAATTGCTGGGTGAAGACGACATTGCAGGCGAGCGCAAAATTGATGTTCAAATAAACCGCCTACGCCGCAAGCTTGAAGCAGATCCTGCAAACCCGAAATGGCTACAAACAGTTCGCGGCATTGGATATCGGCTAACCGTCGATTAAGGCCATTTAACCTCAGGTGGCATGGATGATAATATTGTCTCTATATTGCCGCCAGTTTTAAGGCCAAAAATCGTTCCACGATCATATAAAAGATTAAATTCAACATAACGCCCACGGCGAACCAATTGTTCTTCGCGCTGCTCAGGTGTCCATTCTTTGTTGAAATTCTTTATAACAAGTGCCGGATACACAACATTAAACGCACGACCAATATCTTTGGTGAATGCAAAGTCGGCATCCCACCCACCCGCTTCATCAGACGAATGTAGATAGTCATAAAATATACCACCAATACCGCGCATTTCATTACGATGTTTTAGATAGAAATATTCATCGCACCATTCTTTATATTTATCATAATCAGCTACATCATGGCGGTCACATGCAAAGCGAAGTGCTTTATGAAAGACCCGCGTATCTTCATCTTCTTGGCTACGGCGTGCATCTAAAACAGGTGTTAAATCAGCACCACCGCCAAACCATTGACTTGTCGTAACAACCATACGCGTGTTCATATGAACAGCAGGAACGTTAGGATTGATCGGGTGCGCGATAAGAGAAATGCCGGATGCCCAGAAGCCCGGATTATCCTCAGCTCCTGGAATTTGTTTACGAAAATCTTCTGGCAAATCACCATGTACTGTAGATGTATGCACGCCAACTTTTTCAAACACACGACCATACATCATTGACATCGTGCCGCCGCCGCCCTTGCCCTCTTCACGCAGCCAGTCTTTACGTTCAAACTTGCCAGCAGGTTGATCAGATAATGGACCTTCCAACGCACCTTCAAGTTCTTCAAATCGAGCGCAAATCGTATCTCGCAGACCTTCAAACCAAGCTCGCGCGGCTTGTTTCTTATCCTCAATATTTTCCGGCAATCCTGCCGGCGGTGGTGTATGTTTACCTGCCAATTTTATCTCCCCAGTATGAGTCTATGGCCAAAGCGAT
>CAZXZQ010000411.1:0-2218 GCA_964645215.1 uncultured Rhizobiaceae bacterium
AATATCCGCAACACCCAATTACGGTTGAAGGTCATGCGGATGAACGCGGCACACGTGAATATAACTTGGCACTTGGTGCGCGTCGCGCAGCGGCAGCGCGCTCATATTTAGCATCAAAAGGTGTGCCAACAAATCGTATGAGAACGATCTCATTTGGTAAGGAACGCCCTGTTGCTGTGTGTAATGATATCTCATGTTGGTCTCAGAACCGCCGCTCGGTAACGTTGCTTTCAGCGCCGCAAGGCTAAGCTTTTTATAATATCAAAGTTTAATGGGCGGCCTTGAAGGTCGCCTTTTCTTTTTTAAGTGAACAAACTTTCGACTAAGTTTTATTGATATTTTCTGAGCGCACGTTAATCTGTATTTGAATGAGTAATAATCTTGAAAGAGAATGTAATGAGGAAAATACTAATTTCATTAGCACTATTAGGTGCAATGAATGTGTCTGTACATGCATTGGAACCCGGAACCCCTGTTATTAAAGTTCAGTCGGGGGACACATCTTACCGCGTAAGTGTTATGGAAGAGCAGATAAGACAACTTAACGGTCGTATTGAAGAATTGAATTTCCAATTGCTTGAAATGCGCGAACTGCTTCGCCGCATTCAGGAAGATAATGATTACCGTCTACGTGAACTTGAAGACAAGCAAGGCAGTCTTGGAACAGAAAGTAACGTGGCTTCATCAAGCGAAGGGAATTCTAGCTTGGGAAAGCCTGAACCGTCTGGACAAACTGAAACTTCACAAAGTTCAGACGGAACTCAACAACAAGCAGCTGTACCTACAATTGATGGTGTAGAAATTTATACAGGCGAACCAGGCCAAGACACAAATATTGGCGGCAGCCTTGGCTCTATTCAATTTGATGAAAACGGAAATCTTGTTGGAACGGAAATTAACAAGCCGCTTGATTTAACAGCCGGATTAAATCAGCCAGCCAGCACAGTTTCGTTGCCGCAAGATGCGGATGGTCTTTTTAATACTGGTTTTGAGTTTGTGCAAACCGGTCGTTATGCTGAAGCACAAAATGCACTTGAGTTATTTTCGCAAAATCACGCCAATCACCCACGGTTGCCTGAGGCGCGGTTTTGGTTGGGTGAAAGTCATCTTGGGCGTGGTGAATATAAAGAAGCTGCAAAAGTTTATCTTGATGCACATAAGAAATGGCCAAATGGCAAATATGGCCCACAATCTTTATTGAAGCTTGGTGTGTCCATTGCAGGGCTTAATCAACGCGAACTTGCCTGCGCTACATTCGCTGAAGTTTTACAGAAATATCCTGATGCTTCTCGATTAATAAAACGCAATGTTGCAAATGAACAAAATGCAGCTCAATGCCTTGTCAATTAATGTGCATATACAGTGTCTTTAGATACACATCTTAATCCACAAATTCTTTTTGAGAATGTCGATCAAAACTCGCCTGTATTAATTGCAGTTTCTGGGGGCAGCGATTCCATTGCGCTTCTTCTATTGGCATCTTTATGGGCGGATATGAATGGTGTTGACCTGCGCGCTATCACGATCGACCATGGATTGCGGCCCGAAGCTGCTGCTGAAGCTTCATTTGTTTCTGCCCTTTGTGCGCAGCGTAATATTCCACATACTACACTTGCATGGGATGGCATAAAGCCACAAACAGGTGTGTCGCAAGCAGCCCGTATTGCGCGGTATCAACTCATTGAGCAGTTTGCATTTGAGGTAGGTGCTAAATCCGTTTTGGTTGGGCATCAGGCAAATGACCAAGCGGAAACTATGATTATGAGGAGCGAACGCAATAGTCACGCTGGTCAATCACGCGGGCTATCGGGTATTCCATCTGTTTCTGTTTTGCCACGTGGCACGTATTTACACCGCCCATTGCTTCGGGCGACTCGCGCGCATTTAAGATCATATTTAAAAGAACATGATCAGGTTTGGATAGAAGATCCAAGCAATCATGATCATGCTTATGAGCGTGTGCGTGTAAGAGCTAAAATTGATCATAATTTGGAGTTGCTTGAGAATTGCTCTCGCTTTGCAAATGTTATGGGACGTTTAAGGAAACATATTGTAGAGCGTGCAGTTGAAGTGCTTGAGGCAAACTTAGATGTTAGCGATGGGCCTATTTATCAATTGCCTTTGGCGGCGCTTCAAAATATTGAACCACAGATACGAAATTTTATTTTGAGTGTGTGTGTGACGATGGCAGGCGGGGCTCAATATTTTCCTAATGTGT
>CAZXZQ010000412.1:0-2212 GCA_964645215.1 uncultured Rhizobiaceae bacterium
ATTTATCGTAGTTATCTGGGACAGCCCCTAATAATATATTGAGAATCACGTATAATTCAGTAATACATGGAATATGACATAAAACTGTAAGAATTCAGTTGGATGTTTTGAAAATCTGTCCCAGGAATTTCAAAAGGCTGGTAAATACTAATGGAAAAATATCTCGATCAAGATTTTTGGCTAGCTCAAAGCCAAGCTATATTTGAAAAATTAATAGCATGGTTCACTAGTACCGAATTTTATGCGCAAATTGGCGCAATAGTAGGTGCAATTTTTATTGCTAAAATTGTTGCAGGAATTCTCAGAAGCAAAATATCTTGGTTTTCTGAGGCACCTGACCCAAAATCTAAAATAGCAAAAGTCCGTGGATATTTTTACGCTGTACGAAGTTTGATTTTTGCAGCCTTATGCTACATATTTCTTGGTGTCGCCGCACAAGTAGTTAGCTCAGTTTTCGGCGTCGATTGGCTGATTAGAATTGCGATTAGTATTTCGGTTGTTTATCTGATTTACCAAGTAATCACTCTATTTATATCAAATCCACCAATCCGCACTTTATTGCTTTATGTTTGCATTCCAATTGCAACACTTCAAGCATTTGGTTGGCTAGATGATGCAATAGCGTTTCTTGATAGCGTAGAGTTTAAAGCTGGCAACATAAGACTATCGCTATACTTCTTAATCAAAACAGCAATTGTGGGTGGCTTCTTCTTCTGGCTTGGGTCAACTTCTAATAAGTCGGGTCAAAACATGATCCGATCACAAAAGTCTTTAGACATTGCGACACAAGAATTGATCGCAAAACTATTTCAGATTGCTCTATTTGCAACCATATTTATATTGATGCTCCAAGTTCTTGGACTTGATCTAACAGCCCTTACAGTATTCGGTGGTGCTATTGCGGTTGGTATAGGTTTTGGCCTTCAGCAGATCGCATCAAACTTTATTTCAGGTATCATTTTATTACTCGAACGCAACTTAACCGTTGGTGATTTTATTGAACTTGAGGATGGCCGTAGCGGCATCTTAAAAGAACTTAATATGCGCTCTGCAACTGTGGAGACCTATGATGGCAAAGAAATCATGGTACCCAATGAAAAGTTCATCACAGGCGTTTTCATTAACTGGACAAGAGACGACCCGCGACAACGCTATGAAGTTGATTTTTCTGTAAGCTACGACACAGACATTACTGGCCTACCAGAGCTTATTGTAGCTGCTGCTTCCAAGCACCCACAAGTTCTTCAAGAGCCAGAAAAGCCTGATTGTGAGCTAAGAGCATTTGGGGAAAGTGGCATTAAATTTGGTTTAGAATTTTGGATTGAAGGCGTTGATGATGGTAAAAATAGAATTTCGGCTGATGTTCTTACAATCATCTGGCAAACACTTCGTGACAATAATATAAAAATCCCATTCCCTCAGCGTGAAGTACGTGTCCTTTCAGAAGAGCCTGTTATCTCAATCAAACGTAAGAGTGCAAAAACATAAAATTCTAATATCAAACTTTGCTATTTATAATTTGCGCTAACAAAAAATTGAGTATCCATTCTATTCAATCCTTTTTATGTTAGCAAAGAAACTACTAGTGAGTGATTGGATTATAGCATGACACATAAAAACTTAAATCGTCGTGAAACCTTAAAACTTGGCATTGCAGGTTTAGCTTGCCTACTGCCTCTACCAGCCTATGCAAGTAAACGTATAGCAAAGAAAAATGGAACGGCTATAAGAGGCTATGACACAACTGCTTATTTCCAACATGGCAAAGCTAAAAAAGGTGTTGCCTCAACAGTGGTCGAATGGAAAGGCGCTAAATGGAACTTTGCAACTGTTGCAGAGGCAGATCTATTCCGCGCTGATCCGACAAGCTTTGCTCCACAATTTGGTGGTTTTTGCACACGCGCAATGTCGTTGAAAAAAATTGTCCATGGCGACCCAGAAGTCTGGCGCATTAGAGGCAAAAAACTATACCTCTTCGCTCGCCCAGTAGGACGCGACTTCTTCGACAAAGGCCCAGACGCAATGATCGCAAAAGCCAAAGCGCACTGGAAAACACTGTCGTAAGCAAACAATATATCATTGCATAATTTAAAAGTATTATAATTCTGATTTTTGCTAAATTGGAGAATTATAAAGAAGATAAAATTTAGGCTAATCTATTGATATTAAACTATATTCCACGATAATCGTCCTATAGTTATCGAGTTAAAAT
>CAZXZQ010000413.1:0-2210 GCA_964645215.1 uncultured Rhizobiaceae bacterium
CGCAAAGGCTTTCGGCCTACACTTTATAATATCGATATTGATCGCTTTAATGAGATTAACTCAGAACTTGGGTTTTCGGCCGGTGATACAATTCTAATGACCTTGTCGCGCAGGCTACAAAAACTGTTGTCTAAAGGGGACAGTCTTGCTCGTCTTGCCGGGGACCAATTTGTACTCATGGTTGCAAGCGAAGCCGACCCTAAAAAGATTGCAGGATTTGCTGACGCAATAAAACGAACAATCCGCGCACCTATCGATTTTGCAGGCCAAGACCTTAAGCTCACCGCTTCACTTGGCATTGCGAGCTATACAATTGAACACGAAATGCCGCATCAATTATTGCGGGATGCTGAACTTGCAAAGATAGAAGCAAAGCGATTAGGCGGTGATCAGGCTGAACCGTTCCGCCCATCTTTGCGCACGACACAAGATGACAGCATCATTATTCAACAAGATTTAAAACAGGCGATTGATAACAACGAAATCACTGTATTTTACCAACCGATTATCAACCTGTCTGATCGGACTATATCTGGTTTTGAAGCTTTAATGCGTTGGCACCATCCAAAGCTCGGGCTTTTAATGCCACAAGATTTTGTACCAGAGGCTGAACGCTCTGGCATGATCAATCAATTGGGCAATTATGTTTTGAAAATATCCGCCAGTGACTTTTCTGCATTAACACGCGCAACCGGTCAAAAGCCTTTTGTGAGTGTAAATATTTCAAGCCGGGAATTACTTCAAACGGACATTGTGAGTGATGTCCAAAATGCACTCGACCTTGCATCCCTGCCTGCAAGCCAACTTCGCTTAGAAGTGACCGAAGGCATGGTGATGGAGAACCCTGAACATACATCACAGATTTTAAATCGCATCAAAGCGCTTGGCATTGGTATATCACTCGATGATTTTGGAACCGGGTATTCAAGCCTTGCTTACCTGTTGAAATTCCCGTTTGATACAATCAAAATCGACAAGTCTTTCATACAAGCCAGAATGCAAAATGAACGATTGATTATTCTAAGATCGATCATAGCGATGGCGCATAGCTTGGACCAGTCAATCATCGCGGAAGGTGCCGAATACGAATCTGATGTAACAGACCTACTTCAGCTTGGGTGCGAATATGCTCAAGGTTACTTGTTTGGGGAACCGATGCATCTTGAGGATATTACGAAACTTCTCCTCAATGAAGCAAAGCAGATTGATTAAGCATTTCCTGAAAGGCTCGATAAGAGAGCTGGATCAACGCCTAGCAATCTCAAGCTTTTGTCATATTTCTTTTCATTGTCGCACTCAAAAATGATTGAACTATCTGCATCGACAGAGAGCCATCCATTTTGCAAGATCTCACTTTCTAATTGCCCCGAAGACCAGCCAGAATAGCCTAACATCATCATGTAGTTTTTAGGCCCTTTGCCAGTTGCTATCGCGCGCAAAATCTCAAGTGTTGCTGTTAGACAAACACCTTTCGCAACGTTAAGCGTGGTCGGGCCTTTATACTCATTTGAATGTAGAACAAACCCTCGCCCAGGTTCGACAGGTCCACCAGAACTTAAATGGTTTTGAGGAATGACTTCCGATATTTTCTCATGCTCTTCCTCTGAGATAATTTCCAATTGCTTTAGAAAATCAGGAATAGTCGGCTCATCCAAAGTCTGATTGATAACAAACCCCATTGTGCCATCATCTGAGTGCGCGCATATATAAATAACAGTACGTTCAAAGCGAGCATCGCTCATACCGGGCATGGCGATCAAAAACTTCCCGCATAGAGATGAAATATCATCGCTCATTCCTGCTCCCAATTGGGTTCAAGACCCTAATCTCTTAAGTTTAGCCTGATGTTGAAATATAAGGCCGTATAACATAGTTATTTGCAATCACCAAAATATGAACTAAACAGCATTATTGTAATTCGCCTGCAGCTTCAAACCGTTATATTTTGAAATTATGATCAACATAAAAGTCAAAAACAATGCAATTGCCATTTCACTTGCTATAGCAGGTTTGAGTATATTTGCACTAGATTCTGAAGCAGCTAGCTCCAAATGGGAAGACTTAGGTGGCGGTAAAGCACGTCTTGTAGCAACACTTGATCCTCAGACCAATATAGTCTCAGGCCTCGTTGAAGTTAAACTCGAACCAGGTTGGAGCACCTATTGGAGATACCCTGGCAGCTCCGGCATTCCACCTTTATTTGATTTCTC
>CAZXZQ010000414.1:0-2207 GCA_964645215.1 uncultured Rhizobiaceae bacterium
ATTAAAGCAAAAATAGTACTATAATGCATATTTATATCAATTAATCTTGAAATATGCATTTTTTTGCAGAAAAATACTTTTAATTTGGCCTGCCTGCGATATAACTTACGCCATGCAGTTCGAACCTAAAGATTTTTTAGCATGATTGATTTTCAAACTAATCCGGAAAAGTACAAACATTGGCGCGTAGAATATGACGGTGCTGTCGCCAATCTCATCATGGATGTGGACGAAAATGGCGGCTTGTTTGAAGGCTATGAGTTAAAGCTCAATTCTTACGATCTTGGCGTTGATATTGAACTGGCCGACATCGTGCAGCGTATGCGGTTTGAACACCCGGAAATTGGTGCGGTGGTAATGAAATCTGGCAAGGAGAAAGTCTTCTGCGCCGGTGCGAATATTCGCATGCTGGGCGGCGCAACACATGCGCACAAAGTCAATTTCTGTAAATTCACCAATGAAACCAGAAACACATTTGAAGCAGCGGGCGAAGAATCCGGTCAGCATTATATTGCAGCCGTCAAAGGTGCATGTGCCGGTGGCGGTTACGAATTGGCGCTCGCATGCGACAAGATTTTTATGACCGAAGATGGTTCAACATCAGTAGCTCTCCCTGAAGTGCCCCTTCTGGCAGTTCTCCCTGGAACCGGCGGGCTTACGCGTGTAACTGACAAGCGTAAAGTCCGCCGTGACCGAGCTGATGTATTCTGCTCCATCGAAGAAGGCATTAAGGGCAAACGCGCCAAAGAGTGGCGTCTGGTGGATGAAGTGATCACCAATTCTAAATTCGATGAATTCGTTGAAACGCAGGCAAAAGACATCGCTTCAAAAGCAGATGCTTCTGCACAAGGCATCGAGCTAACACCGCTTGATAAAACCATTCATGAGGATGGCTCCGTTGTCTATTCGCACGTTGAAGTGGATGTGGACCGTAAGGGTGGCATTGCCACAATCATGATTAAAGGGCCGCAAGCAGATGCGCCATCATCAGTAGATGCGTTGCATTCGCAAGGTGCTGATAGCTGGATGCTGTGTTTGGCACGCGAACTGGATGATGCAATTTTACATTTGCGCATCAATGAGCTTGAACTTGGGGTGCTTGTTTTCAAATCTGTTGGCGACCCTGAAAAGGTGATCGCGCATGAGAAACTTCTCATAGATAACCGGGACAGCGATTGGCTTTCCAATGAAATTCTACTTTATTGGAAACGCGTTCTAAAGCGCATTGATATGACATCGCGCTCGCTTGTGGCGCTGGTTGAAAACGGATCCTGTTTTGCAGGTGTGCTTGCCGAGATTTTGTTCGCTGTTGATCGCGCTTACATGATGGAAGGTGACTTCGAAGATGATAATCGACCGGTCGCGACCATTACACTAAGCGATACGAATTTTGGTGCTATGCCAATGTCAAACGCACTTTCGCGGCTTGAGACCCGTTTCTTGGGTGAACCAGAAATGGTCGGACAGGCAAAGGAAAATATCGGCGAGAATCTAGAAGCTTTTGATGCGGATGAACTGGGTCTTATCACTGAGGCCTATGACGATCTTGATTGGGAAGATGAAATCAGAATTTTCCTTGAGGAGCGTGCAAGCTTCTCACCCGATGCCATGACCGGCATGGAAGCAAATTTGAGATTTGCAGGACCGGAAACTATGGAAACCCGAATTTTTGGACGCCTGACCGCATGGCAGAATTGGATTTTCCAACGCCCCAATGCGGTTGGAGAAAAAGGCGCCCTACAACGCTACGGTACTGGTGTGCGTGGCGAATACGATATGAAACGCGTTTAAAAAGTTAAGTGGAGAAGTAATCAGATGCTCGATCTCGTAAATGTTGAATATGATACATTGATCCCAAACAATGTGGGTCTTTCAAAAGACAAGCGCGTTCAAAAGGCGCTTGAGAAATGGCACCCCGGTTATATCAACTGGTGGAATGATCTTATCCCGCAGGATTTTCAGAACTCACTCGTTTATCTCCGCACCGCCGTTTCGGTTGACCCCAAGGGCTGGGCCAAATTTGATTACGTCAAAATGCCAGAATATCGATGGGGCATTTTGTTGGCGCCGGAAGTTGAAGATCGTAAAATTCCATGTGGCGAGCATGTAGGTGAAGACGCCTGGCAGGAAGTGCCGGGTGAATATCGCGCCATGCTGCAACGCCTTCGTAATCCAAGGCGATACGGAGCCGGGCTCTGTCGAGCAAC
>CAZXZQ010000415.1:0-2200 GCA_964645215.1 uncultured Rhizobiaceae bacterium
AATGCATCCGCCACAAAAGCTCCATCTGACGTTCTGTCAAAGCAGTACCAAGAGGTGCTACAGCATTTTCAAAACCCGCCGCATGAAGTGCAATCACATCCATATAGCCTTCGGCTGCAATCACCTGCTTTTGGTCATATGCTGGCTTTCTGGCCTTAGCAAAATTATAAAGAACATTCGATTTATGGAAAAGATCTGTCTCTGGCGAATTCATATATTTGGCAAGTGCGTCTTGCTTCATTGCCCGGCCACCAAATGCAATCACCCGCCCGCGTGCGTCAGGAATAGGAAACATGATGCGGTCACGGAACTTGTCATAGGAAACAGCAATACCCTCACCATGATTGACCAAACCACACGCTTCCATTTGTTTGGCGTCAACGCCTTTTTGCGCCAGATACTCTTTCAACGCATTACGACTATCAGGCGCAAATCCAATGCCGAACTCTTGTTGTGTTGCGGCAGAAAGACCGCGATCTCTTAAATAAGACCGCGCTGAGGCACCGGGTGCAGCCTGTAATTGGTCACGATAAAATGCTGCGGCCAGTTCCATAACGTCAAAAAGCGTCTTGCGCTGTTCTTCGCGGCGTTGCTCTGCCTTATTCATGACAGGCATTGGCAAGCCTGCCTGCGTGGCAAGCTGTTCGACAGCCTCTGCAAAATTCAAACCATCAAGTTCTGTTATAAAACGAAAATGGTCACCCGAAACCCCACACCCAAAGCAATAGTATCGCCCTTTACGATCTTCACAGTGAAAGCTAGGCGTTTTCTCACCATGGAACGGACAACAGGCCCAATAATCTCCCTTGGCGGCGTTCGTCTTCTTCTTGTCAAACTGCAAACGTTTGCCAATAACTTCCGAAATGGGAAGCCGGTCACGTATGTCATCAAGGAAGCTATCTGGAAAGCGCATGGATTACATTTAGCGACTTTCAATGGAAATCGCTATGGTTACATAAAAGATTTTAAGGCTTGTTGAAAAACCTCACGCCATAGCGCGAAGATCCGAAAAACCAATAAGCCTACGACTATCCTTGTCCCACAAAGTTAGTCGAGCCGTAGAAAGGCTCTCCCACAGCGTAATCCGGTTGACATTGATCAACTCCGGGTAGTCGCGCAAAATCTGCGGCAAACGGAAAAACGGTATTCTGCTGTTAAGGTGATGCACATGGTGAATGCCGATATTGCCCGAGAACCAGCGCAAGATTGGCGGCAAGTCATAATGCGAACTGCCATATAGTGCCGCGTCAGTTCTGCTCCAATGCGGCGGCTGGTCCCAGATTGTTTCCTCAAACTGGTGTTGCACGAAGAAGAGCCAAACGCCAATTGTGCCCGCGAGTAAAACAGTAGGCAAAAATACTAAAAACAACCCTGTTAAACCGCCATACCAGATAACAGCAACCGTAAGCGCTAAAATACCGATATTAGTTCCTTGCGTGCTAACCCAGGGTTTTAAACCACGCGTTAACATGGTGACCGGAATACGTTGTTGTAGGAGAAACATAAAAGCAGGCCCAATAACAAACAACGTCACTGGATTTCGGTAAAGTTTATAAACAAGCTTCCTAAAAGGCGTAAGCGCTAAATATTCATCGACTGTCATCGTATCAATGTCGCCAACACCGCGATGCTCAAGATTACCGCAGCCGGCATGGTGAAGCGCATGGTTGTGCAGCCAATAATCGTAAGGCGTGAATGTGAACACGCCCAATACACGGCCGACCCAGTCGTTTTGCCATTTTTCAGCGAATAAAGATTGGTGACCACAATCATGCTGAAGAATAAACAACCGCACGAGAAACCCACCTGCTGGTGCGAGCAATAAAAGAGCAATCCAATAGCCCGAATTAAGGGCAAACATCATGCCCCAAACAAGCGCGACGAGCGGCACGAGCGTAATAAACACCTCTAACAAGGCGCGCCAATTATTTGCTTGCTGATACTGCTTAAGCTCAGTTGCTAGCTTTTTCGTATTAATTTCGGGGCTTACGTCTTCGCTGAAAGTACGTGCGTTCATGGTATAATCTTTTTATTGCCTATCCTGAATTAGCTTATACTGATTCGAGCACGCCCACTTATATTTCTCGTACAACTTAAGTTTATACAGGGTTTTCTATGTTTTTTGTGTCAACGACGCACCAATAGCAGCAATCGTGACACATGCAATGGCAATCATGCCCGCTCCACCTAAAACATCCCC
>CAZXZQ010000416.1:0-2190 GCA_964645215.1 uncultured Rhizobiaceae bacterium
ACCTCTGCGTGGCGTTCTCAGATGAGAGCCATATTAAAATTAGTCGGAAGGTTTTCGTTTGAGAACGCCGCATGTTTAATTATATCGCTGGCCGAAAGGCACGAGTGAATATACCAACATGGCCATCATCCTAGAGGCAAGCCCTAGGATGATGGAAGTAAGGAGATTTACAAAATTTACAAATTGACTCTTGCTGTTGGGATAATAGTCACAAGTTTACACGATAAATACCCGATTAACCCTTTGTAAACTGTATTTTTCACCCAAAAAGCGTATGGGTATGACAACTTTTACAAATATACTGAGGATAGTGAAATGTCATATTCAGAGGAAATTAGTGCCGTTAGCGGTATGATTGCAGATCAAGGAAGTGCATGGGATGCGATTAGCGCAGAAAGCGTTGCGCGTATGCGTTTGCAGAACAGATTTAAAACCGGACTTGATATTGCGCAATATACAGCAGACATCATGCGCCGTGATATGGCTGCATATGATGCGGACAGTTCACAATACACACAATCGCTTGGTTGCTGGCATGGTTTTATCGGTCAGCAAAAGCTGATTTCCATCAAAAAGCATTTTGAAACAACTAAAGGCCGTTACCTCTACCTTTCCGGTTGGATGGTTGCTGCACTTCGTTCAGAGTTTGGCCCGCTGCCAGATCAGTCCATGCATGAGAAGACTTCTGTGCCTGCATTGATCGAAGAGCTTTACACATTCTTGCGTCAGGCAGATGCGCGTGAGCTAGGCGGAATGTTCCGTGATTTGGATGCGGCGCGTAAAGCGGGCGATCAGGTTAAAGCCAAAGAGATCGAAAACGCGATCAACAACCACGAAACGCATGTTGTGCCAGTGATTGCAGATATTGATGCGGGCTTTGGTAATGCGGAAGCAACCTATCTGCTTGCGAAGAAAATGATTGAAGCGGGCGCATGTGCGCTGCAAATCGAGAACCAAGTTTCTGATGAAAAACAGTGTGGCCACCAAGACGGTAAAGTGACTGTGCCGCATGAAGACTTCCTCGCGAAAATTCGTGCATGTCGTTATGCATTCATGGAGCTTGGCATTGAGAATGGCGTGATTGTTACCCGTACAGACTCGCTTGGCGCTGGTCTTACAAAGCAAATCGCTTATTCAAAAACTCCGGGCGATCTTGGCGACCAATACAATGCGTTCCTTGATTGTGACGAAGTCACTGCTGATAATTTGGGTAATGGTGATGTTGTCATCAACCAAGGTGGCAAGATGATGCGCCCTAAGCGTCTTCCTTCAAATCTTTACCAGTTTAAAGAGGGTACAGGCGAAGCGCGTTGTGTGCTTGATTGTGTTACGTCACTAGACAATGGTGCGGACCTTCTTTGGATCGAAACAGAGAAACCTCACGTTGGTCAGATTGGTGGCATGGTGGATGAAATCCGCAAAGTGCATCCAAACGCCAAGCTTGTTTACAACAATTCACCATCGTTCAACTGGACGTTGAATTTCCGCCAGCAGGTTTATGATGCGATGGTTGAAGAGGGCAAGGACGTTTCTGCTTATGACCGCGCTAAACTGATGAGCGTTGATTATGACGAGACAGAACTGGCAACAGAAGCTGATGAGCGTATCCGTACATTCCAGGCTGATGGCGCGCGTCTATGCGGTATCTTCCATCACCTCATTACACTGCCGACATATCACACAGCTGCATTGTCTACAGACAATCTTGCAAAAGAATATTTCGGTGATCAAGGCATGCTTGGTTATGTTGCTGGTGTTCAGCGTAAAGAGATCCGTCAGGGTATTGCTTGCGTGAAACACCAAAACATGGCGGGTTCTGATATGGGCGATGACCATAAAGAATATTTCGCTGGCGATGCGGCTCTGCTTGCAGCTGGTGAAGACAACACGATGAACCAGTTTGCTGCTGAGTAACTTACTTCATCGTTAGAAATTTTACGGGCTGCTCTTGAATGAGTGGCCCGTTTTTATTTAGTAGGATTTTTCATATTCTGACTTAGAGAATTATCATCTCATGCGGGTAGGGCGTTGATAGATGTTCCGCCCCATTTTCGGTCACTACTACATTTTCTTCATGCACCAGCATATTGGGAGCCATGGTTTCAATGCCGGGCTCGAGCGTTAGCACCATGCCCGCTTCTAGCACAGTGTGATCATCGGGAATGAGCGATGGCCATTCAGTGAGGTTGA
>CAZXZQ010000417.1:0-2152 GCA_964645215.1 uncultured Rhizobiaceae bacterium
CCCGGCCAGTTTGGTCGGGTTTTTTTATTACTTGGGCGGCGTGCCGTTTATCGCAAGCACTTCACCCACCATATAAAGCGAGCCGCAGAACAGAATGCGGATGTCCGATTTGGTTGCAATTTTATCTGCGGCCAATTGAATTGCTTCATCCAAATTATTAGTCGGCTTGGCGTTAAGGCCTGCTTCAACCGCAAAATTTGCGAGCTCTTCAGGGTGAATATCCGCGTCACTCATAGAAAATGGAACTGTAAAAACTTCTATATCAAACTGGGAGAACGGTTTGAAATAGCCTACCGGTTCTTTGGTATTAATCATGCCGCAAATCATCAGAAGGCGCATTTTTCTTCCTCCAGATTGGCGCGCAATTTCTGCTGCAATTGCTTCACCAGCGGAAGGGTTATGACCACCATCAATCCAAATATTAGAGTGACCATTTAGCGCTTGGGTGATTTCCCCTGCGGGTAGTTTTTCCAAGCGGCCTGGCCAAGTGACAGTTTCCATACCTTTAGCAAAAGCTTCGTTGGTTACCTTAATTTCTGCAGCACGAATTGCAGCAATCGCTAGTGCTGAATTTGCGAGTTGATGTTCACCCACTAATGCTGGCAAAGGCAAATCAAGCAATCCATCTTCATCCTGATAGACAAAGCCGGTAGCATCACGATAGAAGTCAAAATCCTGAGCCGCAAAATTTACTGGCGCGCTATGCTTTTGTGCAACTTCTTCTATTTTGTCTCGCGCATCCTCTTCTTGAATTCCAACCACAACAGGACAATTTGGTTTGATAATGCCCGCCTTTTCAAAGGCAATTTTTGCAATCGTATCTCCAAGATAAGCCTGATGATCGAGCGCGATCGGTGTGATTGCACTAGCAATCGGTTCTTTGATTACATTCGTTGCATCAAAGCGCCCGCCAAGACCAACTTCTACCAATGCAAAATCTGCATCATGCTCGCTGAAGAGTACGAACATAACTGCCGACATGATTTCGAAAATAGTAATTGGCTTGCCATCATTGACTTGGCTCACACGCGCAATAGCATCGGCCAGAATATCATCTGACACAAATTCACCTGCTAGCCGATAGCGTTCATGCCAATTTACCAAATGAGGAGAGGTGTGGACATGAACCTTATAACCTTGCGCTTCTAGTATGGCGCGGCTGAATGCAAGCGTTGAGCCTTTACCGTTGGTGCCTGCCACATGGATAACCGGCGGGATTCTATCTTGCGGGTTGCCCAGTTTTTCCAAAAGACTCGTAATACGACCCAGCGATAGATCAAACCCTTTTGGATGGATTTTTGAAAGCTCTTCAATAAGTTCGTCCGGGCTTTTCATCAAATTTTCAACCCACCATCTTCTATCGTGAAAAAATTAGCTTCACCTTCAAGTGCCTTGAACAAATCATGGTCCGTACCAGTCATCCAGGCTTGGCAACCTAATGCACTTATCATCTCATAGAGCGCTGCTCTACGTCCCTCATCAAGATGAGCGGCAATCTCATCTAATAGCAAAATAGGTGCATGGCCATGCATCTCACCAACTAGCCGTGTATGCGCTAAGGTTAAGCCAATCAAAAGCGCCTTTTGCTCTCCGGTTGAACATAGAGCTGCCTCCATAGCCTTGGGGCGGTGATGCACAATCATGTCTGAGCGATGCGGACCTTCTAACGTGCGGCCTGCGCGTGCATCAAGCCCGCGTGATGCTTTCAACCGATTTAGATATTCAACCTCAAGGTCGGATGCGCTAACTTCGCTGATCTCATTTTCAAGACTGCCCTGAATTGAAACTAACCCATCCGGGAAAGGGGAATTTGGATTATTGTTCTTGATAATAACTTCTGAAAGAAGGTTCACCAATTCTTGTCTTGCAGATGCAATAGCAACGCCAAGTTCTGCAAGCTGTACTTCCGTAGCGTCAAGCCACTCAGAATTTGGGTAATCGTCTGAAAGTAATTTGTTGCGGGAACGCATGCATTTTTCATAATCTGCTACGCGACGCCCATGAGCAGGATCAACAGCCAAAACGAGGCGGTCAAGAAAGCGGCGGCGATCACCCGCAGGCCCTGTAAACAATCCATCCATTGAAGGCGTCAGCCATAAGATGCGCGAATGTTCCAATAGCTCATCTGACGTTTTAGTTTGTGTGCCATTTA
>CAZXZQ010000418.1:0-2134 GCA_964645215.1 uncultured Rhizobiaceae bacterium
AATTGGCCATCATATTTATTGTAAGAGCTATACAAAAGACTGTAAAATTCGTGCAAAAAGCACCAAGGCAACGAAGCTCACACGCAAGCGTTGGGACGACTTGGTAGCGGTAAACACGCATTCCAATACAACAGTTGAGCCGGTTACAGACATGGAAGCCTTCAACCAAGAAGAATTTTGGACCTACCCCCAAAATTATGGTGATTGTGAAGATTACGTATTGATGAAGCGCCATATGCTGATGCAACGCGGATGGCCAGCATCAAGCTTACTGATAACGGTTGTGCTTCAACCAAATGGCGAAGGTCACGCAGTTCTAACGGTTAGAACAGATAAGGCGGATTATGTGTTGGATAATTTGACCAACAAGATACTGCCATGGAACAAAACGCCATACACCTATCTAAAACGACAGTCAGCAAAGCATTCTGGCCACTGGGTAGACATTAAAGGAAGCTAGTCACCTGGATAGGGTTGAGGCTCTACAGCACAAGAACCACACTCGAGATACTTCTCTCGCTGTGTTTCCCATTCATCCATGTAATCATCATTTAAGGTTTGACCAGTTACAATTGGGTCAATCTCATTCGGCGTCGGTGAGCTATCTTCCGCTTTGACATCTTTCATAATCGCAGATGTATTTATAAAGGCAAAAAGGGCGACACTGACGAGGGCTAATCGGGACATATGAACACCTCATCCACTAACTTAATTATGCGTTAATTAAACCGCTAAAAGCTTAACTATTCGTTAAATTTTTAATGCAAGCTCTGAGAGTCACTCTGCAAACGTGTAATCGATTTGGGCAACGGTATACTTCTCAGCCTCATCTGGCGTCATCACATGTGATATAGTTGAGATAATGCTTTGGCCTATAAAATTAAAATCCATTTTTAAAGGGTCAGTTACGATTATACCGCTGTTTCCGGGGACATAGCATCGTGCAAAACTACCAGGGGTTACTAGTGCACGTTCTAGGTTATGCATATTCTCTTCTTGCAGGCGCTTCCCCTCACCTTTGAAATATGACGCTCCATTATAGCCATATGCGATACGCAAAAACGGATACTTCTTTAAGTTACCTCTACTCAAGCAAATAATCATAAACTCAGAACCGTAATATAGTCCGCATAAACCCTCTTGCTTTTCAACATGCTCTATCAGTTCAGGGTCAATCATGTTTCTGATATATTGAAACTTTCGATTGGCACTATGAATTAGTGGCGAGATAAGCGGCTCACGGCTCTTCTCACGCTCCCAACGGCTAATCGTTGACACATCTTTCCCAAGCCTATCCGCGAGATCCTCTTGTGAAAATCCGAATGACTTTCGTATTTCTGCTAGATTATTTTCCATCCACTTCTTAGCCAAATATATACTCCATTGTTCCGGCAGGATGTTTTGCAGCCTCTTCATCATCTAAAATATAGGAAGTTGTATAAACCATTTGTTGCCCAACGAAATTAAACTCAACCTTCAAAGCTTCAGTTACAACAATTCCGCTATAGGAAGGCACATAACACAGTGCCGAACTTCCAGGCGTCACTAAAGCACGTCTAAAACTGTCAATATTATCCTCATGAAGACGTTTCCCCTCTCCTTTAAAATAAGAAACGCCATTAAATCCGTAAGTCGCACGCAATAAAGGATATTTCTTTAAAGTTGCCTTACTCATAGCCATAATCATACACTGCTCACCGTAAAATAAACCGCAGAGCTGATCATTGCCTTCAACAAATTCCAGATAGTCCGGACTCATCATATGTTTAACATATTGATATTTACGGTTTGCTACATTGACGAGCGGCGAAAGAAACGGCTCGCGTGTTTTTCCGCGCTCCCACCGGCTTATGGTTGAAACGTCTTTTTTCAACTTCTCCGCAAGTTCCTCTTGCGAAAAGCCGAATGATTTTCTTATCTCAGCAAGATTATTTTCCATAAGTTCTATATATGTTCTAGAATTGCCCAGCTTATGCTCTGTATGGATTTAACAAAAAAATGTACGAAATCAACCACAAACTAAGTGTGTGTTCAATTTGACTTGAAATATGTAGCTTTGTTTATACGCAAATGCTCAAATATTTGGAGAGGAAAGCCCATCTCCATTAGTGGCTGGCCTGTACCCCAACCTATC
>CAZXZQ010000419.1:0-2132 GCA_964645215.1 uncultured Rhizobiaceae bacterium
TGGTTTCAATGCCGGGTTCGAGCGTTAGTACCATGACTACTTCTAGCACAGTGTGATCATCGGGAATGAGCGATGGCCATTCAGTGAGGTTGATGCCGAGACCATGCCCAAGCCTGCCATTGTCATTGCGGCCTGCGCCACCCGTTAGCACCTTGTCCATGGCGTGAAATAAATCGCTTGCAGTGCGACCTGGTTTGATCGCCTCAAAGCCTGCTTGTGTTGCGTCGATAAGCTTTGCGTGGGCGTTGGCGTTCTCATTCGATATTTCACCAATCGCGAAGTTACGGTCATAGTCACAGAAATAACCTTGATGGACAAGGCCAGTATCGAGCATCAAAATATCACCTTTATTAAGCGGCGTTTCGTCTGCTGGCGAGATTACATCATCATAGCCATGTGGCCCGGAGCCGCCTGCCAAATACGGCACCCAATCGGCACCTTCATCCAAACATAGCATTTGGAATTGGCGGAAGACTTCAGCTCGTGTTTTGCCGGGTTTGGCAATTTCGCCAACTCTTGAAAAGGCGCGTCCGGCGATATCGCAAGCTGTTTTGATTTTTGCAATTTCTGCCGTAGACTTCACCATGCGAAGTGCGCGGACAATACCGCAGTCACCTAAAATGGTGATGCCAGATGCGGTGGATTTTAGTTTCTCAAATTCCGCGATGGGCATGCGTAAATGGGTTTCGTGACCATTCGGAATACCGACTTTGCCTGTGCCGATAATCTCCTGCAATGTGTCGGCAAGCAGTGATAGGCCATCATCTTTCAAGTTTGGTGAGGTCCAAGTGCGAATATCTTTCACCCAGGTTTTTGCCATAAGAGCTGCACCAATGCCGGGAATGACTGCAACCGGTTTGCCTGATTGCGGCAAGATCACAAACCAAGGCCGGGTGGGGCTTTCCCAAAAGCGCGTTAGAAACCCGGTAAAGTAAAAGACATCCGGGTGCGTGGTGACGAGGAGGGCATCCAGTCCAGCGTCTGCCATTTTTGCTTGTGCTTTTTCAAGCCGCGCTTCAAATTCGCTTGGCACAAATATCACGCTTCTGGCCCTTCACTCGCAATTGTCATGACGCGAGAGTTCTCGTTGAGTCCGATTTCTTTTGCGTCTGCGTTTAATAACCCTGCAACGCCAGCAATGCCGGAGGGAGTGCTTTCCATGTCTAGGCTTGCGAGCTTGTCTACGGTTTCACTTGCCTGCTCATCTGTAATCGTCATGAAGAAATCCGCATCCCGCGCCAAACCTTTCAGCGCGATGAGGGATGCTTCCTTACAATCAAGCCTGCCCATGTTGGAGATCGGGCCGAGTGCTTCCACGAACTTGCCTGCTTCAATCGCTGCCTGTAATGCTGGAGCGGCAGTGGGTTCTACGACTATGATGATGGACTTGTTACCCCAGACGTGGCGCGCATAAGCAGCGACGGCACCCGCCAATCCACCAACGCCTGCCTGAAGAAAAATATGGGTTGGAGGAGAGTGAACCTGAGTGGCTGCCTCTGCTGCTAGAACCTGATAGCCTTCCATCAACCGGTGCGGTGCATCGTAATATCCATCCCATGAGGAATCCGACAAAAGCGTGTGTCCGTTTGCTGCCGCATCGGCCATTGCGGCGGCCATGCTTGCCTCATAATCATTACCTTCAAAGCAGACCGTCGCGCCTTTTTCTTCGAGCCGTTTGCCAAATGCTTTTGGTACAGTGTGGGAGAGATAGATGATTGCCTTCGCACCAAAGAGACTTGCACCTGCTGCAACCGATAATCCGTGATTGCCCGCACTTGCCGTTACAAATGTACGCCCTGCGAGCGCGGTCGACATATCGTCTGCGCCAGTTGCATTTGCTTCATGGGCGATGACGTAAGCGGCACCCAGCGCCTTAAAGCTACCAAGCCCCATGCGGTTTCGCTCGTCCTTGATGAAGACTTCCGCCACGCCAGCGTCTCGCGCCAAGTCTGGCATATTTACCAGCGGTGTTTGCGCATGTGCCGGGCATTTGGCGAGCAGGGCTTTGGGCCTGTCAGCTTCAATGCTTGGAAAAGGCGTGTCGGCGGGTAAGGGGAATGTCGTGGTGTCACGAAACGGGTTTTTGATAATGTTCATATGCGGACGTTAGTTGAGCAAGCCGATCTAGTCCA
>CAZXZQ010000420.1:0-2121 GCA_964645215.1 uncultured Rhizobiaceae bacterium
GTTTGTCCAATATACAGTTGAACATGACGACGCGCATTTCATTTTCCTAGACACACATGAAGAAGGCACGCATTCGGGCAACCTTTGTGACAAACGACTAGCCTGGCTCGAGGCCAAACTAGACAAAGCTTCCCTCGATAATAAGCCCGCTTATCTGTTCATGCATCATCATCCCGTTGATGTTGGCGTTTTGGATTCTGATAATATTGGTTTTATTGATCAACCTTCTATTCAGGCCGTATTGAAAGAATATCGAAACACAATACGCCATATTTTCTTTGGCCACTGTCATTACATTTTGTCTGGCAGTGTGTTTGGAATTCCCTTTTCAGCACCTCGCTCCACCAACCATAACAGCCCACCAGATTTTTATAACCTCACGCGCAGTGGCATAGCGCCTTTCCCTCCAACTTATAACGTCTGTCTGATCAATGATGACGCAGTTATCATTCATTCAATAGATTTTAAAGATGAGGATAAAATCACGTGGTATGAAGTTGACGACAGCGGCAGGACAAAGGACGACAAGTCTTAAGCTTCCTCTGCAAACGACCAATATTTATTGAGACCGAAAGTGATGATGATAATCAATCCAGTCGTGATGAGCTGAGCGATTGGATAATACACACCCCATTGCAATGTGAATAAGGCCATCAATGCTAAGTTTGCTGCAAACGCCAAACTGGCTACCAGAAAAAATTTCGGCGCAGCTTTCTTATGCGATGCATCTGACTGGAACGTCACCGATTTATTGAGAAAATAACTCGTCACCCCACCAAAAAAAGCACCAATGCCCGAAGCAGTAACAGGTCCTAAATCTGCACCCTCAACCAGCACAAACAGAATGGTGTAATGAACGGCTGTAGCAATAAACCCAACGCCTATAAAAGAGGTTATCTGACGGATAATATTTCCTTGCATGGAAACTCCAAAGAAAGATCAGGAAGCTAGTTCCTGTACGTTATCTTTCTCTTCAATGATTTTTTGCTCTTCGTCAAATCCAAGTTTTTCAGAAATGAGATATAGCGGGCGTTTTTTAACTTCTTTAAGAACCTGGCCAAGATATTCACCCAATATGCCTATTCCGAAAAGCTGAAGACCTGAGAAGAAACACACTGCCACCATCAAGGATGGATAACCTGGCACATCAATACCGTAGATGATGGTTTTCAGAATAGTAAAAAAACCGTACAGAAAAGATGGAACAGCAAGCAACAAGCCTAGATAGCTCCATACCCGGAGTGGAATAGTGCCAAACGAGGTAATAGCACTTACTGCAAATGCGAATAGTTTAATAAGGCTCCAGCCAGACTGCCCATGCATACGTTCGACAACCTCAAAAGGAACAGCCTTACGCTCAAAACCAACCCAAGCATAAAGGCCTTTTGTAAAGCGCTCACGCTCTGGCAATGAAAGAAGCGCATCGACTACCTTGCGGTCCATAAGCAGAAAGTCACCCAGGCCTTTCATCAACTGCACATCGGAAATGTTCGAGAAAATGCGGTAAAATGCCTTAGCCAAAAACCATTTTGCTAAACCTTCGGTTTTACGCGACTGGCGCTCACCATAAACAATTTCAGAGCCGTTGCGCCAATGATCAACAAATTCAGCGATTAACTCGGGCGGGTGTTGCAAGTCGCCATCAATCTGGATAACCGCCTGCCCGCCCGCATTAGACAGACCTGCATTTAACGCCGCTTCCTTACCAAAATTTCGGCTAAGACGGATGAGTTTCACATTAGGATATTCGCCACGTTGATCTACAATCATTTGTGCAGTTGCGTCTTCACTACCATCATCAACAAGTATGATTTCGTGATTAGGCTCAATAGACAGAAGCGTTGAACTAAGCTTAGACAATAAATTTTTGATGTTATCTGCTTCATTAAAAACAGGCACAACAACAGAGAGAACAATCTCTTCATTGTGCTTTTTTTGTGTGAACTTCAATGTTGAAGTATTTGTCATGGCTTTGGTACTTTAAAAAAATAGTAAGACGCTTAAAAATAGTGTTATAGCAGGCTCAGCATGAGAAATCTCTATGCTGTCATAAATTTGATCGGAACAAAACCATTGCCCTCGTTAACCCTTTGTGCTGATGATTTTGGCTTAAGCCCTTCC
>CAZXZQ010000421.1:0-2116 GCA_964645215.1 uncultured Rhizobiaceae bacterium
ATAATTGGAAATTTTATGAAATTGATCCCCTTATAGTCGCAATGGCCAGAGATCCTCAATATTTTACATTCATTCAAGATTGTGCCCCAGATGTACCTATAGAATTGGGCGATGCTCGTTTAACGCTTAGGACAGTAGAAAAGAAAACTCAGGATTTGGTAATTGTAGATGCTTTTTCATCTGATTCAATTCCGGCTCATTTAGTAACCAAAGAAGCATTACAATTGTATACATCTACCCTGAATGAAGATGGTTTCGTATTTTTTCATACATCTAATCGTAATCTTGATGTTACTTCTGTTGCGATAAATGCCGCAAAGGCATTGGGTCTTTCAAGTCGCACAATTAGGTTCTATCCAAATAAATTTATGAAGCATCATGAATATATCAATGCATCTCATGGTGTTATGGTAGGGCAAGAAGAATCGCTCAAACGCATTTTTAAAGATATGCCACAATGGCAAGCTGAAGAAGCAAACAAATATGTTGGTACTTGGACAGATGACTTTTCTCATATTATTGGTGCTATGATTGCATCAAAGTTTCAGCAAACTGAAGTGGAAAAATAAGTCTTTTTGCGCTTTTGCGATATAGGGTGATTTAAATATCTTCCTGTGTTAAGGACCGCTTATGGCTATTTCACTCGATTTAACAAATGAAGCAACGCGTAAGGCAGCAAGTGCGCTTGCACCAAAAGACGCCCAAAAACCAAGTCTGATTGGTGTTTCCCGTGAGGAAATGATGGATCAACTGCGCGTGCTTGGCGTGGCAGAAAAGCAGCTTAAAATGCGAGTGAGCCAAATCTGGCATTGGCTTTATATTCGCGGTATTTCCGATTTTGCGAGTATGAAAAACCTGTCGAAGGATTTCCGTCAACTCCTGCAAGATAATTTTGATATCGCACGACCTGAGATCATTGAAGAACAGATTTCAAACGATGGCACGCGCAAGTGGTTGATGCAGTTTCCATCCCTTGGTGCGGGCAAGCCGGTTGAGGTTGAAACGGTATACATTCCAGAAGAAGGGCGCGGCACGCTTTGCATTTCTTCTCAAGTTGGCTGTACGCTCACTTGTACTTTCTGTCATACCGGTACGCAGAAGCTTGTACGCAATCTCACGGCAGGTGAAGTTTTGGCGCAGCTCTTGGTAGCGCGGGATAGGCTTGGTGATTTTCCGGACAGTGAAACGCCCACTGGTGCGATTGTTCCAAGTGAAGGACGCAAAGTTTCCAACATCGTGATGATGGGTATGGGTGAGCCGCTCTATAATTTTGACAATGTGAAACAAGCTTTACAGATTGCAATTGATGGTGATGGATTGGCTTTGTCGCGACGTCGGGTAACGTTATCAACGTCTGGAGTTGTGCCTAATATTTCACGCACTGGCGATGAGATTGGCGTGATGCTTGCGATCTCACTTCATGCGGTGACCGATGAATTGCGCGATGTGCTTGTGCCGATCAATAAGAAATATCCGCTGAAAGAATTGATGGATGCCTGTCGCAATTATCCGGGCCTTAACAATGCGCGGCGTATCACATTTGAATATGTAATGCTCAAGGGCATTAATGACAGTTTGGAAGATGCCAAAGCACTTGTCCAATTGTTGAAGGGCATTCCGGCAAAAATTAATCTTATTCCGTTTAACCCTTGGGAAGGTTCTCAATACGAATGCTCTGATTGGGATACGATTGAGAAATTTGCCGATTTCATCAATGCAAACGGATACGCGTCCCCCATCCGCACGCCGCGCGGGCGCGATATCATGGCCGCTTGCGGACAGTTAAAGTCAGAGTCCGAGCGTTTGAAAAAGACCGAACGTCTGGCATTGGAAGCAATGATGATTGCAGGACATGGGGAGTGACTTCCAAAGACGAAAGCTTAATTGCTTCACAAAATACATAAAAAGTGTAGAATCAGTCATATGAGTAACAAATCAGAAATAATAGCTGCACTTGCGGAAGAGCATATATGCCGAATTACTGGTCTGACAAAAGGCCAACTTCGTGCTTGGGACAAACGTGGGTTTTTTGTGCCAAAGCATGTTTTTGATGACCGCTCGCAGGTTTATAGCAGAATATATTCTTTCAAGGACGCTGTTGGCCTCAAAGCACTTT
>CAZXZQ010000422.1:0-2109 GCA_964645215.1 uncultured Rhizobiaceae bacterium
CTGCCATACGACCTATACCGGTCGCAGCGCCTGTTACTAGGGCAGTTTTTCCTTCCAAAGAGAAAAGCTTGTCCAATATACCCATCATAATCCTCCAATGCCCGTAATAAAGATTGACACGAGCTATAATAGAATGCTCAAATTTTGACGTTCGCGTAAAGGGAAAAATTGCACAAATAGTTGCGGAAAATTAGTTTGCTAACAGGAGAAGCATGAATGGACCTCGGATTTACAGATAAAGTGAAACCAATTCACGAAAAGGTCGCGAAGATGATCAAGGAGGAAATTCAGCCTCTTGATACCGAGTTTCTTGCCGAAGTGGAAGTTGGAGATCGGTGGACATATACGCCGCGTCAAACTGAAATTCTTGAAAGTTTGAAGGCGAAAGCCAAAGAACGAGGCCTATGGAATTTTTGGCTTACCGACTCTGAGCGTGGCTACGGTCTTACAACCGTTGAATACGCTTACCTTGCAGAAGAAATGGGTAAGGCGCATTTGGGTGCTGAGACGTTTAACTGTAGTGCGCCGGATACTGGCAATATGGAAGTGTTTGAGCGTTATGGGACGGATGAACATAAAGATAAATGGTTGTCTCGTCTGCTTGAGGGTGAAATCCGTTCTGCCTATTTGATGACAGAGCCGGATGTAGCGTCATCTGATGCGACCAACATTTCCATGTCGTGCGTGCGTGATGGTGATGATTATGTCTTGAACGGTGAGAAGTGGTGGTCTTCTGGTGCAGGTGACCCGCGCTGTGCGGTTTATATTGTGATGGTGAATACGCCAGATGAAGAGCGTGGCAAACACCAGCAGCATTCGCAGATTATTGTAGACGCAAAAACGCCGGGTATTGAAATTCTGCGCCCGATGCAGGTTTATGGTCATGATGATGCGCCACACGGTCATATGCATATTCGCTTCAAGGATGTTCGTGTTTCTGCTGATAATTTATTATTGGGTGAAGGAAGAGGTTTTGAAATTTCTCAGGGACGATTAGGGCCAGGCCGTATTCACCATTGCATGCGGGCAATCGGGCAGGCTGAAGCAGCACTTGAAAAAATGTGCCAGCGTTCTGTACGCCGTGAAGCTTTTGGCAAGCCACTTGCACAACTGGGTGCTAATTACGATATTATTGCCAATTGCCGCATGGAGATTGAGCAGGCAAGACTGCTTTGCCTGAAAGCTGCATGGATGATGGATCAAGGCGATCCGCGAGCTGCAGCGCCATGGATTTCGCAAATAAAGGTAGTGGCTCCACTGATGGCGCTCAAGGTGATTGATGAAGCTGTGCAGATGCATGGCGCGCAAGGCATAAGTCAGGATACTTCCTTAGCTCGGGCATGGACGCATGTTCGCACACTGAGGCTTGCTGATGGGCCGGATGCCGTTCATCGTCGTCAGGTGGCGCGGGAAGAGCTTAAGAAATACACACAGGAAAAGATGTGATTATGCAAAAAGTAATGAAGTGTGAAGCCCTAAACGGGAGAGAAAGATGAAAGCCATCCAGTGTGAGGAATTTGGTCCAATCGAAAACCTTAAGCTTGTTGAACAGGATAATCCGACTCCGAATGATAATGAAGTTGTTATTGATGCGGAAGCAATTGGGGTGAATTTCCCTGATGGGTTACTTGTGCAAGGGTTATATCAGATGAAACCGCCGACACCCTTCGTGCCAGGAATGGAGCTTGTGGGAACCATAAGTGTGGCAGGCGAGAAATCTGGATTCAAGGTTGGTGATCGGGTGGCTTCTATCTGTATGATTGGTGCATATGCTGAAAAAGTAAAAGTGCATAAATCGATGATAATGCCAATTCCTGCTGATGTGGATGCAGCGGAAGTAACGGCACTTTTATGCGGTTATGGCACTTCGCATTACGCGCTGAAACAACGGGCGAATTTGCAGGAAGGTGAGACGCTTGTCGTCACGGGTGCATCTGGTCTTACCGGGCTTGCGGCTGTGCAAATCGGCAAGGCGATGGGCGCAAAGGTGATAGCAGTTGCTTCAACGAAAGACAAACGCAAGATTTGCGCTGACAATGGTGCGGATATTACGCTTGGTTATGATGACCTTAAAGACGAACTTAAGAAGGCAACAGGTGGCAAAGGCGC
>CAZXZQ010000423.1:0-2105 GCA_964645215.1 uncultured Rhizobiaceae bacterium
CTGTAAATCTTGATGGATCAGTTTACGAGGTTGCAAACCTTCTTGGTGCTGCTGATCTTGATATTGTTGAAGCTGATATTTCAAGCCTACTAATTATATAATTGCACTAAAAATCATCATGAAAAAGACGCAGCTTGTTGCGTCTTTTTTTGTGGGTTAAGGGCAATGCCGGTTTGCAACTTCTCATGGTCGGGTAATACGTCATGGCTTGGCCAGATGCCTGTTGTAAGACAGTCCATATAACCGTTCTTCAGCCCGTTTTCCTGCATTACCAAAGCCGTTTGTTGATGGTCATAGTCTAGGGCATGTGTTTGAAAGAGCAGGGTGTCATCGTGCAAGTCAATTGTTGCATACCAAACACGCGGTGTTCCGTCATTTGCGGGCATGCCTGCTGCGCCAGAATTCAGCCAAGCCGATGTCTCTATTTTTCCGATAAAGGGAATGCCAGAATGCCCGGTTATGAACCCATCATATGTATTATCAATATCTTTGATAATGTCATGTGTAAGTGATGAGGGGAATATGAACTGGTTATTGGAAGAGGGCGTTGCATGAACTGCTAGCATTTGGAAACTCCCGATAGAAAACTCAAGTTGTTCTGGCAGTTGCGCCATCCAGCTTTTGCTTTCAGATGAAATATTGGTTTGGCAATAGCGGTACCATTGATCAGATAAGAGATCGCATTCCGTTCCTTCTTCAAATCCGCAGCCACAATCATCTGCTCCATTGGCAATCGCTTCTTCGCAATTGCCTTTAATGGCGTGAATTCCGGCAGATTGAATGAGGCTTGCCGTTTCTTCAGGATTTGCGCAATAGGCAATGCTGTCACCCGTAAAAAGGATTTCTGAATTTTCAAATTCGAGTTGCGTCGCTTTTTGTAGAATTGCCTTTGTTGCTTCTAGGTTGCCGTAGGCGCCGCCGAAAATAAACAATCGGTTTGTTTTGATGGTCTTCATCATTCTCTTTTCTGTACAGACCTAACGTAATTAGTGAAGTCTTATGCAGTTGGGTGTTTCATATGCAATTATCGCAATTTTTGACTTTGTCAAATCATGCTTGCATGAACATGATTTTTCATTCACTAACGCTGAAATATTGTAATAATTGAGGCCATATCCTGAAATGTCAGGCACGGATAAGAACAAAAAAATGCTCACTGGCGGGCCAGTAATTATTTTGGTTGAACCACAATTGGGTGAGAATATCGGAATGGTTGCTAGAGCGATGGCGAATTTTGGCCTTAGCCAGTTGCGGTTGGTTAATCCGCGTGATGGGTGGCCTAACGAAAAAGCAATCGCTGCAGCAAGTAAGGCGGATCATGTTATTGATGAGGTTCAAGTTTTTGAAACGCTTGAAGAGGCAATCTCGGACCTGAATACTGTGATGGCAACAACCGCGCGGCAACGTGATATGATAAAGCCTGTTTTAGCCCCTGGCGAAGCAGCGAGTTTAAGCCGTAAACGCATTAATGAGGGGCATAATACTGGCATTCTGTTCGGACGTGAGCGCTGGGGCCTGGAGAATGATGAAGTAGCCCTTGCAGATGAGATTGTTACGTTTCCAGTAAACCCTGCATTTGCATCCCTTAATATTGCGCAGGCCGTATTGTTGATGTCGTATGAATGGATGCGTGCTTCAATTGAGGAAAATGAGACCAATTTTACATCTCCAGAACCTATCCCTGCAAAGCGAGAGCAATTAACAAGCTTTCTTACGCATTTAGAGCAAGCACTTGATGATGCTAAGTATTTTTATCCACCTGAAAAGCGTGAAACGATGCTGGAAAACCTTCGTAGTCTTCTAGCTAATGCCCAGTTTCAAGAACAAGAATTGCAGGCTTTGCACGGTGTTGTTGCTGCTTTAGAAAGACGTTGGATGAAGCCAAGGAAAAAAAGTTAGAAAATTCTGCGTAAAATTATGAATATCTGTAGACTGTCACGCAACAGATAAAGTAAGAGATTATGCGAACTGCGTGATATGGGGCATCAGGGTTTTTAGATGACAGACCATCTGTAGCTTTAAAAGGAAATATAAAAAAGGGGGATTGCAAGCCCGCCGTTTTTACGCGTATTTGCAAGTTCATGGTAAAAACACCCGTTAAACAA
>CAZXZQ010000424.1:0-2094 GCA_964645215.1 uncultured Rhizobiaceae bacterium
ATGTTTTTTGTGCTGCTGCAATACGAATGCCATCAACTTCTGAGCGTTGGCTTTTATCGATTAAGCCAATTGCGTTTGCAACATCACCAAATAGCTCATGCGTAAATGCAGTGTTGAGCTTTGGTGTGTTGAGGCGTTCTGCAAACCGAAGTTCATCACTATTATCGTCTTCGACACCTCGAAGACTAAAGCCAGCCAAACTTGCTTGCTTAGGCGCTTTGCTTACATCCAAACTACCTGTTGTTAGTGTATCGAGGCCTTTGACAGGACTTGTTCTTGGCACTGGGATTGAATGACCACCTAGTGATGAAAGCCCGCGTTTCTTGGCTTTATCAAGTAAAGAGGAGAGGCGGCCGTTTCTTTGCCCAATTGTAGTTTGACGTGCAATTAATTCTTGTACGCGGCCTTCAATTGCCTTTTGGTCTAGCAATTGACGTGACGTGACGCGGTCTAATTTCGATCTTAGCGCTGCAATCCGGTCTTCATATTCATGTTGAATGCGTGCTTGACGCGTAACAGATGCACTAACAAGGTCATCACGGAAAATAAGGTAGCCTGTAGCGCCGAAATAGCTCAGCAGTAATGCAAAACAAAAGCATAAGCCGATAGAAAAGAATATTGGGCGTATTGTAAAACTCTTTACATTACCATTTCGTGAAACGGTAATTGTATGAGGTTCTACACGTTTGCCAAACCCTTTTGGCTCTCTAATATTTGGTACACTCATTGCACAGACTCAACTTTAACTCTTTCCATGAGTATTGAGCATTATGGTTAACAAAGCGTTTGTCTGATTTTTATTTGGAATTAAGATTTGGTTTTAAAGCCCTGAGTCTTAGTTTCCTACAGAGGAGAGAGATTTATAAAAAAGCGGTGTTAAACCGTTAGAAGCACGTGCTTTATCATTAAATGGGCCTTTTAGATGTCCTCTAAAGTGCTTTCCGACCAATGTGGCGAACGTGTTTGCTGGCTCCAAACCGTGTTTATGGCACAGAAAGCGAAACCATTTTGCGCCGACTGCTACATGACCTTTTTCGTCTTCATAAATGATTTTGAAAATCTCAGCCGTTTCAATATCCCCCAGAGCAATTAGTTTTTTGATGAGTGGTGGCGTGACATCTAACCCTCGCGCCTCAAGAACCAAGGGAACAATTGCCAGCCTGGCTATAAGATCATGGCCGGTTTCTCCCGCGGCTTCCCAAAGCCCGTCATGTGCAGGCAATGCGCCATAATAACTATCCATCTTAGCTAAGCGTTCTCGCAATAACCTAAAATGTTTTGCTTCTTCCTTCGCGACCATCATCCAGCCATCAAAAAATGAGCGAGGCATCTTTTCATAGGCAAAGCGGACAATGATGTCCAATGCTAGGTCGATTGCATTTAGTTCAATGTGTGCAATTGCATGAACAAGCGCTAATCTGCCTTTGCCAGAGGATATAGGTCGTTTTGGCACTTCATAGGGGGGGAGAAGCTCAGGTTTTTCCGGTCTGCCTGGTCTTTCTGGCGCATGAATTCGTTTTGCGCCAGTTAATGAGAGTTTTCTACTTTCCCACGCTATCGCTAATTGGTTTGTAAGCTCAACCTTTGTGTCCAAATCAGATGATATGAGTGCAGCTAACGCACCTTCCGCTAAGCTTGTAGGTTTTCCGGTAGGCATAAATCAGCTTGCAAGTTCTTTTGCAGCTTCAAGAACGGCTTCAACATGGCCGGGCACTTTCACCTTATGCCAAGCTTTTGCAACTTTGCCATCGGCGCCAATGATCAGTGTTGTGCGCTCAACGCCCATGTATTTCTTGCCATACATGCTTTTTTCAACCCAAACGCCATAATCAGATAGGGCAGTTTTTTCTTCATCAGACACGAGTTCTACTGTTAGTTCGTGCTTGGCAATGAATTTATCGTGCTTTTTAACCGGGTCAGGTGACATGCCAATGATTTTGAAACCCAGTTTTTCAAATGCGCCTAAATTCTCTGAGAAACCAATTGCCTCTTTTGTGCAGCCAGAAGTGTCGTCTTTTGGGTAAAAGAAAAGAACAATGTTGCTTCCCTTATGTTCGGCTAATGAAAAATTGCCATCGCCATTTGTAGGAAGAG
>CAZXZQ010000425.1:0-2091 GCA_964645215.1 uncultured Rhizobiaceae bacterium
AATCTCTTGTGATAGGAGCACCATCACGATTGCGCGAGAGCTGCATGTGGAAAACAAGCTGGCTGCCTGTACGGAACATGAGTTCACACGAGATTAGATAAAACTCCCACATCCGCGCAAACCGTTCATCATACAATTCAACGATTTTATCTCGATTTTTATCAAATCGCTCCACCCAATGTTTGAGCGTGGTTGCGTAATGAACACGCAGGAATTCAAGGTCTGTACACCAGAGATGGTTCTGCTCGATCACTTCAAACACTTCTGAAAGCGCGGGCGAGTATGCACCCGGGAAGATATATTTCTGAAGCCATTTACTCGCCATTCCTGGTGGAGACATATGTCCGATCGAATGGATAACCGCCAAGCCATCATCTGGCATAAGATCATTCAGTTTTTTGAAGAACTCATCATAATGAGACACACCAACGTGCTCGAACATGCCAACAGATACGATACGGTCAAATTTTTCCGGCACTTCGCGATAGTCCTGCAAGCGGAACTCAACCTTATCTGCTAAGCCCATTTTCTGCGCCCGCTCTGAGGCAAGCTTCTGCTGCTCTTTAGAGAGTGTCACACCAACCACGTTCACATCTTTTAGTGCAGCAAGATAAAGCGCTAAGTCACCCCACCCACAGCCAATATCAAGAACCTTTTGCCCTGGCTGTAAATCCAGCTTTGAAGCAAGCAGTCTTAATTTGTTACGCTGCGCGTCTTCAAGCGTCTCATTTTCATCGCGAAAGTAAGCACAGGAATAAAGCATATTCTTGTCGAGAAAGAGTTTGTAAAACTCATTACCCAGATCGTAGTGGTGCGAGACATTTTGCTGTGCCTGGCCTTTTCGGTTAGATTGCTGCTTCTTTCGTGACTTCATACGAATTGCACGCAGGAATTTTTGCGCAGGGTGAGAGGCAAGCGATAAACGGTTATGCGAAAACAACTGAAGGAAGTCGCGTAAGCTTGAACCTTCCTCAAACGTCATTGTTCCATCCATATAGGCTTCACCCGCAGCAAGTTCTGTATTGGTAACAAGCGTGCGATAAAGCTTCTTGTCATGTAGTTTCATGGTGACATTCAAGCCTTCAGAACCTGAAAATACATGACGTTTGTCATCCGCATCAATTACGGTTAGCGAACCTTTTTGAATGAAGGATTTCATCAAACTGGAAAGTGGAAACATTAATCTCTATCCTGAAATTTATTTCTGCCTATCTATAGGCATCCAGATAAGAGGTGCAAGACAATATTGTAATTAGAACTGCACACATAACAAAGGCGCAAGCATTATGAGAAAATTCTCAATACTTGCGCCTGATCTTAAAAATCAAAATACCATTACGGGACATATAATGGTTTTTATCTTTTATAGATCGCCTAACTGACCTGTTTCTTTAGCAACAAGGTAATAGAACGTTACACGTTGCTTTTGTCGGTCCCCTTTCATGGTCTCACAAACTGAAGCAATAACACCATCACATTTTGCTTCGTCCGTATGACCAAGTTTCTTCATGCACCAGCTGGTACGAACCCGATCAAGCTCTTTTTGATCAGAACACGACACCAAAGAAGCATCTTTACTGCGCAAAGCAATCCCCAAATGCTTTACAATTTTACTCACAACGCCTTCATCCGCACCTGAATCATAGCGTTTAACATCTGCTAAATAATCACTCATAAATATTATCCCTCTTAGTTTTAAAATAAGCGCAGCGAGAAAGTGATTTGCTGCACATACATATTATTGAAGCAAATTAGGGCAAATTTGCAGCAAAATTTTAAGACTGTGGATGAATTAGGGCTTCTTTACACAAATCTTGCCTTTAAATATTTACATTTAGAACCTATATTAAAGGTGCTGGTTCGCCAGATATGACGATAAATTGCCTGTGCAATAAACCATTCGGACCCGGGGGCGGTACCCGGCGCCTCCACCAAAAACCCTTGATCAAGAAGGGCTTTTGATGGGGGCGAAATAGGATCGACGAGGGTGTAAAGACTGTGTTTTCGTTCGGCATTGTATCCACCGTTATCGGGCAAAACTTAATAGTTGCAAATGACAACTACGCGGAAGCTCGTCTAGCTGCTTAATTG
>CAZXZQ010000426.1:0-2071 GCA_964645215.1 uncultured Rhizobiaceae bacterium
GGATCATTTTTTGCGTCATCCATGCGGTCCGCATTTTCTTGCGCCTCAACTTCTGCAAGCGTCGGCGCGCCTTCTTCAGAACTCACAGACAACATCCAGCGCTTGCCGGTCCATGCCTCAAGTTTTTTGCCAAAGGTGGTTAGAAAGTCACGCGGTGCATTTTCAACCAAATTCATTTCGATACGACCATCGGCAAAATTGACCAGTCGCAAATGGCGCTTAATCTGTGTTTTGAGTTGAAGGTCACGCTTATCCTCTACCAAGAAAATCATCTCTTCAAACGTAGAAATGGTTCTGAAATTTTCAGGCGGTGAGGAAACGTCGGTTCCTTGCGGCGCAAGTTCTGGTGGCTTCATCGCCAAGACAGGTCCACCCATCTGGCTGTCATGCTGCATTGTTGTTTTAGGTGCATCATGGGTTGCTTGTGGCGAACTTGCAGGCTGACCTGATGCAATTGCATTGCCACCCTCGCTCATTGGCGCTGCGCGGGGTGTGTTATCGCCACCCTTTTCACGAACCAATTCATCTGGCGTAGGCAGGCTTGAAGCATGGGTCATCCGCACCAACACCATTTCTGCAACAGAAAGTGGGCGCTCGGCAGAAGCAACTTCGCTAACGCCCTTTAGCAAAATCTGCCAGGCACGGCCCAAAATGCGAACAGAAAGCGCATCAGCAAACTCCTTGCCGCGCGTTTTTTCAATCTCTGACAACGCACTGTCATTTGCCGTATCTGGCACATATTTAAGTCGCGTAACGAGATGGATAAAATCCGCTAAATCCGTCAACACAACATAGGGTTCGGCACCTGTGTCATATTGCGATTTTAATTCGCCTAGAGCCGCGGCGATATCACCCTTCATGACATGTTCGAAAAGATCAACCACGCGCGCACGGTCAGATAGACCAAGCATATCTCTCATATTTGTTGACGTTATGCCTATCTCGCCGTCTCCCGAACCATGCGCAATTGCCTGATCGAGCATGGAAAGCGCATCACGCACGGAACCTTCGGCCGCACGCGCAACCATCGCCAGTGCATCATTGTCAGCTTTCACATTTTCCAAATCACAGATTTTGGCAAGATGCTCGCTCAGCGTGCCTGCTTCAATCCGGCGAAGGTCAAAACGCTGACAGCGGGAAAGAACCGTCACCGGCACTTTTCTGATTTCTGTAGTCGCAAAAATAAACTTTAGATGCTCCGGCGGTTCTTCCAACGTTTTCAGCAGGCCATTAAAGGCGCTTTTGGAAAGCATGTGTACTTCGTCGATGATATAGACTTTATACCGCGCTTCTGCCGGGCGGTATTGCGCAGATTCAATCAGCGAGCGAATATCATCAATGCCTGTATGAGACGCGGCATCCATCTCGATAATGTCCATATGTTCGCCACGCATGATGGCCTGGCAATGGTCGCCCTCTTCGCTCAAATCAATTGTCGGTTGGTCGACCCCATCTTTTGTATAATTGAGCGCACGCGCCAAAATTCTGGCCGTGGTGGTTTTGCCTACGCCACGTACGCCGGTCAGCATATAGGCTTGAGCGATACGACCCATCTTGAACGCATTGGAGAGTGTTTGAACCATAGGCTCTTGCCCGATCAAATCATCAAAATTTGATGGACGGTATTTACGCGCCAAAACGCGGTAAGCTTGGTCTTTTTGGGTTTCTTCACTCATAAGACTGACTATAGCGCCATTCTATAGATGATACATAGTGGCAAAATTTTTATTCAGGTGTTTTTGTGAGAAGTTGCTCATTCGTTGGTTTCAAAAAGACAAACCAAAAAACCGCACCAAATTCGTGCGTTTGTTGATTCATATTATGTTTAATGAAAACAGCTTAGTAGAAGACCGGACAGATGACCCGAGAAAATCTCGACTGGGCTGCTTCCTTCCGGATCTGACCCGATGGCTAAGGGACTCGTCCATCGCCGATCTTCCAAGGCTTATATGATAGGTTTTAAAGGAAAATGCAAGTGGGCGTGGAAAATGGATCTTGATTTTAATGGCAGGTGTGCGGACAAATTTACTATGAAACATTCAGTGTCATATCTTGCATGTAAGGCTGCGAT
>CAZXZQ010000427.1:0-2053 GCA_964645215.1 uncultured Rhizobiaceae bacterium
ATTCGTTGGGGTAGTATATTTTTTGCTAGCCTTTTTACCTTTATTTCAATCGCCATTTCGCTATGGGCAACAAATCTTGTACAAACCTTATTTGCCTTACATCCCTATTTTGGGTGGGCAGGTTTGGGTGTTGCTGCGGTTGCAGCTTTTACTCTTGTTGTTTTGATACTGAAAGAATTTCTATCGATTGCGCAATTACGTAAGCTTGAGAAAATTAGAGAGAATGCGGAGCAGGTTTTGCTTGGCAATCAACCTGCTGAGAAGACAATCGCCGCCGTCAAACAATTATACTCAAACCGTGCAGACTTAAATTGGCAATTGAATGAACTTAAAACATACGACACTGAAATCATCGATGCACCTGACCATTTACAATTATATGAAAAAACCTTGATGGCGCCGCTTGACCAGGAAGCAAAGAGCATTATTGCATCAGCTGCTAAGCGTGTTTCCGTGATTACCGCTTTAAACCCTTCGGCTGTATTAGATATACTGTTTGTTGGATTTCAAGTTCTCCAGATGTTGCGAAAACTTATAGCACTGTATGGTGGCAGGCCCGCGCTATTTGGTGCGTTGAAACTTGCACGTATGACCGCAACCCATCTTGCCGTTACCGGAGGGCTCGCCTTATCTGATACATTCCTTCAGCAATTTCTAGGTAAGGGCCTTGCAGGGCGTCTCTCGACTAAGCTTGGCGAAGGTACTGTAAATGGCATTATGACAACACGCATTGGGCTTTCGGCCATAGAGCTTTGCCGCCCCTTTCCATTCTCCGCCGTAGAGAAACCAAATCTCAAAGGATTTCTTGGTGAATTAATCGGAAGCTTGAAGGGGTAGGCATCCGCCTCAAAAATCGCTCCGGCTTTTTATCGCTGCACTCAGCGTGCCTTCATCTAGATAATCCAGTTCGCCACCTACAGGAACACCGTGGGCAAGGCGGGTGATTTTAACATCAAGACCATCTAAGCGGTCTGTTATATAATGCGCGGTTGTTTGACCTTCCACCGTGGCATTGACAGCGAGGATAACTTCTCGTGTTTGCGGCTCTCCGTCATTAGACAAGGGCAATTCATCCGCCACGCGATTGACCAACCCATCGATGTTTAGATCTTCTGGCCCAATGCCATCAAGCGGCGAAAGCGTGCCGCCCAAAACATGATAATGCGAGTTGACCGCCTTTGCGCGTTCTAAAGCCCAAAGGTCGGCCACATCTTCGACAACCACAATTTTACTTATGTCGCGTTTTGGGTCTGTACAAATTGTGCACGGGTTTGCCGTATCAACATTGCCGCAGATTTCGCACTCGCTCACCTTTTCTGCAGCCTCATATGCGGCACTAGCAAGTGGACGCAGAAGCTGATCTTTCTTTTTGATTAAATGCAATGCTGCCCGGCGCGCCGATCGCGGCCCCAGCCCTGGCATTTTTGCCAAAAGCTGGATCAGTGTCTCAATTTCTGGGCCAGTAACACGAGATGACATATCGTGTAAGACCTAAAAGGGTAATTTCATGCCAGGAGGGATAGGCAGACCAGCTGTTAATTCTTGCGTCTTTTCAGCCGTCATTGTTTCGATCTTGCCCTTCGCGTCATTATGCGCTGCCATGATCAAATCCTCAACAATATCGCCCTCGCCTTCTTTCATCAAACTTGGATCAATTGAAACACTGGTCATTAAACCTTTGCCATTCAATGTTACCTTGACCATGTCTCCGCCAGAAGCACCAACAATTTCCATGTTCGCAAGCTCTTCCTGCATGGTCTGCATTTTTTCCTGCATTTCTTTTGCTTTGGACATAAGGCCCATAATGTCTTTCATGACTAAAACTTCCTCAAGTGATTCATTATTATCTTGTATAGGTTGAACGCTGATTATTCAAAAAATTCGTCAAGTCCATCATCAGATTCTTCTGGCACAGGTTCGAGTGTTTCTTCTTGCTCGCGTACCCGAATATCAATAATTCTTGCGCCAGGGAACTGGTTCATAATTGCCGAAACTGCCGGATCATTTTTTGCGTCATCCATGCGGTCCGCATTTTCTTGCGCCTCAACTTCTG
>CAZXZQ010000428.1:0-2052 GCA_964645215.1 uncultured Rhizobiaceae bacterium
GTATGTCATTCACGCCGGAAAGCGCTTCGCGGAATACTTGTCCACGTTTTGTGAAGAGTTCACTCAGCGCACCAACGCCATATTCATTGTCGAGCGCTTCTGCAGCAGCGCGGCTGATAAAGTCTGAGATGCCGTAGCTGTTTACCGTATTGTGCTGGATGAAATAGTGAATCATTTCAGGCTCTGCCACAACCCAGCCCATGCGCCAGCCGGTCATGACATGGCTTTTGGACATGGACATCACAACAAGTGTACGCTCTTTCATGCCGGGCAGGGAACGCGGTGAAATATGTTTGCCATTGGAAAGCGACCAGTAGACTTCATCTGAAATAAGCCAGAGGTCGTGGCGTTTACACACATCCGCAATGCCTTCCAGTGTTTCCAGACTATAGATGGCACAGGTCGGATTGTTCGGCGTGTTTATAAGAATTGCTTTTGTGTTCGGCTTAATCGCTGCTTCAATGTCTTCTGCATTCGGTTCAAAGCCATTGTCTGGTGACGCTGAAACAAGTGTGAAAGTTGCACCGGCTGAGCGCACAGTTCCCGGATAGGTAACATAATGCGGGCTAACGATGATAACATGGTCGCCGGGATTGGTAACCGCCTGCATGGAGGCGTAGAGACCGGACTGCCCGCCGCTTACCGTACAAACCTCTTCACTGGAGACCGGCATGTTTAACGCTTGAGTGGAGACTTTTGCCATCGCATCGACGAGTTGTGGAATGCCCTGCATGGTTGTGTATTTTGTATGGCCATCATCAAGTGCTTGTTTTGCAGCATTGATGGTTTCAACGGGCGTGTGGAAATCATGGTCGCCGATGGATAGCATCAGCACATCCTCGCCCGCGCGTATCATCTCCACAGCTTTCAGATAGACTTCCCAGCCTTCCTGATCACCTTCAGAAATTTCAGTAATTCGTTTTGATGGTGATGGCATTAGCCGAACCTCCGCTTTAGTTCAGCAATATGTGCGGGGCCAACTTCACAGCAGCCACCAACAATCGTTGCGCCTTGCTCAACCCAAGTTTGGCAGAAGTTGCCATATTTTTCAGGGCTTAAATCTGCTCGCGCTTCCAGTGCATCTACAGTTTCCGACTTTGTGAAATCCGACGTAATATAGGTAAAGCCATTTGCGTAAGCGCCAAAATTAATGTCGATATTTGCTATTAGCGGTATAGCCTGACTGACAGCCTCCGGTGTTGAGCAATTTATCAAGACTACGTCTGGCTTATGTTCTTCAATGACTGGCTTAAGTGCGGATACATCTTCGCCGGAACGTAGTTTTGTTCCGCTATCATCTGCCACAGAAACGCCAAGCCAGACGGGTTTGGAAGAGATGGATGCACCCATCATTGCGCCCTCAGCATGTTCAATGCTGCTGGCTGTTTCTATGAGGTGGAAATCGACACGTGGCTCATGAATTTTCACAATTTCTGAGTATACCTCTGCCGCTTCTTCTGGCGGGAAGCTGATGTCTGGACGATAAGAGAACCCTAAAGGGCCAAGTGCACCAGCAACCTGTCCGCTGCCATGTTTGTCACGTGATCGATTGGCAATATCACACGCTTTTTGATGCAGAGCTTCAAATTCACTTTCCAACGAAATTTCTTGTCTTTGTAGCCTGTCGCGGTGAATTGCATAAGTATTGGTTGTTGCTACCTGCGCACCTGCTGCAAAGAAATCATCATGAATGGCTTGCACGAGCTCTGGCTCGTTCATCATGACATGTGTTGCCCATAGCGGGGTAGGGGGCTTGCCGTAACGATGGATGAGTTCTTGACCCATGCCACCGTCTAGGATTGTTATATTAGTCATTTTTTAATCATCCGGATGGTCTGGCACTGGTCCCATAGGCACAATGTCATATTTGGTATTTAGTGCATTTATCTTTGACGAATCTGCAAAATCAGCATCTGTCATTTGTGCCATTTCTGCAAGAAAACCATCAAAGCCTGAGGGTTGGTAAATCATCAGCATTTTTGCGGGTTCACCATTTGCAACTTTACAGGCATGTGGAACGCCGGGCGGTACGTGAATGGTTGTGCCTTTGGT
>CAZXZQ010000429.1:0-2029 GCA_964645215.1 uncultured Rhizobiaceae bacterium
GAACCATTGTATAAGGCCGCAAGCGAGTCCCCAACCCGCCAGCTTGAATAACTGCTTTCATAATTAAATTTTAATCCTTAGCTTTAATAGTTGATCGAATCGCAACTACATTCTCTGATCTAGGTTGCTATCCGACGCTCGGTGTGTCTCAAGAAATTCTGGCTCAACGGAAGCAATTAAGTCACGCAGCTCATTTTCATTGATATTAAATTCCGTCATTGCCGCTGTGTCGCGGGACAAGATTTCTTCAAGTTTTTTTCTTACTTGCAAAACATTATCGTTAATTGCACGCTTGTATGATACAGCTGAAAGACTTTTTAAGGCAATATTTAACTTTGTTTCACCTTTTGCAATAAATTCTTCGTATGGCTTTTCACCAGCGGTATCAAGCGGCGTTAACATTACTGGCCACTGCCCTTTCGCAATACAAGCATCAACTGACTCGCGCGCAGCGGCTTCATTGCCAAAAATTACAGGTTCAAAACCTTTATGCCGCAAAAAACCAAACAACACTTCTTCTAAGAGTACTAAGTTTTTTTCGGGTGCTAAGTTTGGAATAACGATACTGTCTTCAGGTGCAATAAATGCAGCCAATGTGCATATCTGCCCTGATTCTCCTAGCGAGACAAAATATCGCTTACAATCTTTGGGAGCAACAAGTGGCTGCTTCAGATTAAACCGATTATTAAAGCTTTGAAGCAATGAACCATTTGAATATGCTACGTTTGCAAAGCGTGCTGAAGTAGTCAGCATTCCCGGTGGTCGCGACAGTGATTTATCAAATAAAAAGTGCTCCATCAAACGTTTACTCGCACCCATCATTGATGAGGGGTTGGCCGCCTTATCTGTAGAAACAGAAAAGAAACGTTTTGGTGCTCCGTGCCTTTGCAAAGACGCAATCAAATTCGACATTAACATTAAATTCGTGTTGAGCATCTCAAGCGTCGAATAATGATCTTTTTCACTTCGAACATGTTTTAGCGCGGCAAAATTAAGAATATAGTCAAATGGCGCATTCTCCTGCATGTAAAATTCGAATGATTTAGCGCCATAATTGATTGGCAAGGTTTTAAAATCTTCTACATTTAAGCCCTCAGGCCGCGACCGCAGGTTGCGAACTAACTCAGCAAGACCATTTTCATTTTGATCGACCACATGAATTGCTTTAGGTTCAAACTGACTAATCACATCAATTGTGCTTGACCCTATTGAACCCGCCCCGCCAATAACAAGAATTTTTGTGCCACTAATTCGATCCAATAACTCCGACTTTCGATCTTCTATATCGTCTATAAAAATACTTTTATTTCTGCCCACGGCGATCGAATCAGGCTCAGGAATTTTAGATGGTATCTTTGTTGACATAGCTTATTTATGATCAATATAACGCTGAGTATATGCTGGCGCATTATCCACGATGTCTCAGGTAATTTCTACGAAAATAATGAATCAGTCTTATTAAACACTAAAGCCTGTATTTAATTGTTTCACTAAGACAATAAAACGGCACCCTCAACGAGTGCCGTTTTATTGTTGTGCAATGTAGAAAGGGATCAGAATTCTACACCAACACCAACTCGGTAAACATTATCTTCGCCACCGCCTTCAGAAATAGAAGCACCAGCGTTGATAATAAAACGCGTATCGTTGTCTTCATCACCAATCTTCAACCAATGATTGATACCTAAACCAAGCGCTGTTTGGTCTTTATATTGACCTAAGCCTGCACTTAATGTGGTTTTACCTGGGCGAGAAGGCTGAATATTAGTGCCAATCGCAACCGCGCCAGCCACACCTCTGCGCGCCTCTTGGCGAACATCGTTCAGCTGACCGATATTAACAGCATCCGTCGCGGCAATACCGGCAGCTACATTGGTTAACTTTCGCTGCCCTTGGACACTACCAATTGACACTTCACCTGGGCCAGATGCAACAGAACCTGAACCAATTGCAATTGAATTAGTAAACGCTTGCGCCCCATTACCAATCGCAATACCAGAATTGCCATTTGCATTCGCGCCATCACCAA
>CAZXZQ010000430.1:0-2020 GCA_964645215.1 uncultured Rhizobiaceae bacterium
TTACGGCGTGAATGTTGTGGGGCAAAAAGGAGCTTTGGCAGCGCTTGAAGATCAAGCCTATCTTGCTGATGTTAAAGAGAAAGTTTCGAATGGACGCGAAAGGGTTCATAAATTTGCCGCTGAGATGGGGCTTAAATCGATCCCATCAGCGACTAATTTTGTAACGGTAGACTGTGGGCGAGACTCTGACTTTGCAAAAGCTATTTTGGCAAAGATGTTGGAGCGTGGAATTTTTATGCGTATGCCGGGGGTAGAGCCGCAATCGCGATGTGTTCGGGTTAGTATTGGATTAGATGACGAGATGGACTTGTTTGAGGAAACATTCAAATCTGTATTTGAAGAAGTTTCCTAAATCACCAAAGTCATTATTGTCATAGCAATAAAAATCATTGCAATTGATACGCTTAAAATCTCAGCAGAAGAATGCTGCTCCGTTCTAAAGTCTTGTGGTTGAGTTGCATATGCCGCGTACATTTTTAATCCCTTCAAAAGATATGGTTCAATGTTATAATTGGGATATGGGGATTGAATTCCGGCAATAAAGTGACAAAAGTCACATGCTGTTTGCCTCTCTTGATTTGATGGAATTCTGGCTCACAAAACAAAAAGGCGGCACACAAGGCGCCGCTCTTTTTAGTTTGTATAGGGTTATACTTATGGATCTATTTTATAATGCTAGAGCCATGCTAGCTAAAGCTACGACGATCATTGCAATTGAAACACCGGCTATTGTACCATCTGAGTGTTCTTCTGCTTTCATGTCATCATGTTGACGCTTCATTTTAAAACTACCTTTCGATTTACCTTTTTTACTTTGTTCAGAGCATATGTAATGTGACTTGGTCTTAATTAAAGTGACAAAAGTCACAACTCAATCACGTTTCTATGACCGTTTCATCGATGTTTAATACAGCAATGAAATCAATGCTAAACTGGCAAAAGAGAATGCGGTTGAAATGATCAAGACTTTACTAACGGCGTGGTTGTTAGAAACTGTACCCTGACGTGCTGCTTGTGTTGTAATAGTCATCTTATTCACCTTTAGTTGTTTGTCTTCCTATAATGTGTGCCAGAATGTCGCACTTTGCCAGTAAACTCGTCTCACCAAAGGGTGAGATTTCTTAAGGTGCTGAAAATAAATATAAAATACCAGACATAACGAGGGTTGGGATCATTATGCCTGGCTAGAATGGGCTGCGTTGTGACAGTAAATCAGCCCAAAATTAGTGTTATTTTGGTACGCAGAAGTGGTCTAGACCATCAAAACCACGATACGTGCCTGTGCTTGCGTTGAAGCTACGATAACGGTTTGAGCACCACTCACGCCAGCCTGGTGTCCATGGCTCTAACGACGCTGTATCATTAAAGGTAACGACATTAGGGCCATCATTGTTTGAATAATTATCAAGGCTTTGCGCCTGCGGTCTTGAATTTTGATAATCTGGCAGCGGTGTTGGCGCTGAATATGACGTGTATCCTTGTTGTCTTCTGTTTTTTGATGCCTGACTTGCGATGATAGCACCTGCAGCTAGGCCAATAATGCCTGCGGCAATGGCCGCACGTTTCGCACGCTTTTTGTTTTTGCGCTGTTTATGAGCACGTTGAGCGTGCTGACGCTGTCTTTCAAGCTCATTCTGATAATTGTCTACACCATGATAGCCTCGACCATAGGTTCTATGAAACTGGCGGTGTGTGTGTTTGTTCCAATTATGATGATTTGCACCATGTTGCGCGGGGTGATGACGGTCATGGGCAGATGCAGTTACCGCTGTGCCAAGACTAGATACTAACATTGTCGTGGCAAGGGCAATTGCTGTTGTTTTAGAAAATTTGCTTGTCTTGAACATGTGGGGTCTCCAATATGCATTTAAGTATGCGCCAAGAATTGCAAATTGAGACTGAATGAACTCTGAAACAGCATTTATCTTCTGTTCAGAATTGATTTATGGATTGCTGACAAGGCTTTAAGTGCTTATTTAAAGGGTATAACCCTCTGCGCGGAACACAAGATAATGTCTGA
>CAZXZQ010000431.1:0-2010 GCA_964645215.1 uncultured Rhizobiaceae bacterium
GTAGTTCAGACAAGGACATCACCTGAAAGCCACCACTGTCTGTGAGGATCGGTTTTTGCCATGTAGAAAACGTATGCAATCCGCCGAGCTTTGCCACTCGTTCTGCACCGGGGCGCAACATTAAGTGATAGGTATTGCCAAGTATGATATCCGCACCAAGTGCCTCCACCTGGTCCATATACATAGCCTTCACCGTACCTGCGGTGCCAACTGGCATAAAGGCAGGCGTGCGAATTTCACCGCGTCCGGTTTTCACCGTACCGCGCCGTGCGCCACCGTCTTGGGCAATTAAATCGAATCCAAATTCAGTCATGTTGCGCGGTATAGCAGGCTTGAATCGCCATAGGAATAAAAACGATAATTATTTTCAATAGCATGCGTATAAGCCTCTTGCATCTTGTCTAAACCACACAAAGCAGACACCAACATAAAGAGCGTTGACTTCGGCAAATGAAAATTCGTCATCAGCATGTCAGTTGCTTTAAAAGTATAACCCGGTGTGATGAATATATCCGTTGCTCCTTCCCAAGGCTGCACTTTCCCATCTTCATTGGCTGCACTTTCTATAAGCCGCAGCGATGTTGTGCCTACACATATAATCCGCCCGCCACTCGCTTTGACTTGGTTCAACGCGGCGGCTGTTTCTTCGCTCACAATGCCCCATTCAGAATGCATAACATGGTCTTGAGTATCATCCACCTTCATCGGGAGAAAGGTTCCCGGCCCCACATGCAGCGTGACGAAATGTTTGGAGACACCTTTGTCATCGAGCTTTTGCATAAGTTGAGGTGTGAAATGTAAGCCAGCAGTGGGAGCAGCTACCGCGCCGTCTTCTTTTGCATACATAGTTTGATAGTCAGAATGGTCTTTCTCATCTGCTTCCCGCTTACCTGCAATATATGGCGGCAATGGCATCGTGCCGATCTGCGCAAGCTTCTGGTCAAAAGCAGCACCGGACAAATCAAACTGCAATTCAACATCGCCATTTTCATGTTTGTCGATCACCGTACAATTAAGCGACCCACAATGTGCAGCTCCTACTCCAAAACGAATGCGATCCTTTGGTTTGAGCTTCTTCGCACCTTTCACAAAACAGTACCAACGATCTGAGGAAAGCCGCGTGTGCAGATTAGCATGAACCGTAGCTGTAGTACCTTCGCGTATGCGGACACCTTCAATCTTTGTAGGAATAACGCGCGTATTGTTAAAGACTAGAGCATCGCCAGCCTCCAATAAATCTGCCAAATCAGAGACCTGTTTATCTTGCAACTTATCGCCCACAATCAGCATCTTGGCACTATCACGAGGGTCTGCTGGGCGCAGCGCAATATTCTCCTCCGGGAGGTCAAAATCAAACAGGTCTACGCGCAATAAAAAAGCCCTCGAACTAGATTTAGGTCGAGGGCTTTGGTAATTGAGTTTTGCTTAAGTTACAAGTCGGCAGCGACCTTCATTGTAACAATGCTGTCTGGGTCATGAACCGGCTCGCCGCGCTTGATCGCATCCACATTGTCCATGCCTTCGATGACTTGTCCCCAAGCCGTATATTGGCGATCAAGAAAGCCTGTTTCATCAAAACAGATGAAGAATTGTGAATTGGCAGAATTTGGACTTTGCGCACGCGCCATAGAACATACGCCACGCTCGTGATGCACCTCGTTAAATTCAGCTTCTAGATCAGGTTTGGAAGAACCACCCGTGCCACGACCATCAGGGCAGCCGCACTGCGCCATGAAACCGTCAATCACGCGGTGAAAAACGATACCGTCGTAGAATCCTTCACGTGCAAGCTCTTTAATACGCTCAACGTGTTTTGGAGCAACATCCGGCTTACACTCAATAACGACCTCACCTTTTGTCGTTTCAAGAACCAATGTATTTTCGGGGTCTTTATATTCGCTCATATTCTTTTCCTTAAAATTCTTTGGGCTTATAAATTATAATTTGTCTGCAGTTCGCATTTTAATGATCTTGTCTGGACCTTGCACAATGCCACTTTGGCCTGCGCCT
>CAZXZQ010000432.1:0-2006 GCA_964645215.1 uncultured Rhizobiaceae bacterium
TGCGGGCAAATCAACCCTTGTAAAAATTCTCTATGGCAGTTTGCAACCAACATCTGGTTCCATCATCTGGGATGGAAAACAAGTCTCGATTACGGACCCCAAATTTGCCAAAAAACTTGGTGTTGGAATGGTGTTTCAGCATTTTTCTTTGTTTGATGCATTATCGGTCGCAGAAAATATAACGCTCTCGCTTACTTCCGATTTATCTTTGAATGAAATTTCAGAACAAGCTGAGGCATTAGCTAATAAATATGGACTGCCGATTAATCCCCGAGCGATTGTCGGAGACCTTTCTGTCGGTGAACGTCAACGCGTAGAGATCGTGCGTTGTTTGATGCAAGAACCCGAGCTTATCATTCTTGATGAGCCAACTTCCGTGCTTACACCGCAAGAAGCAGATACATTGTTTGTTGCACTCAGAAAATTGCGTGATGAAGGAAAGTCTATTCTCTATATTTCGCACAGGTTAGATGAAGTGCGCGCCCTTTGTGATCGCGCAACCATACTGAGATTTGGTGAGATTGTAGGTAAATGTGATCCATCACAAGAAACGGCAAGTTCGATCGCCAAAATGATGGTCGGCGATGATGTTTCAGATACAAAGCGTATTCCAAGCACTCAAGACATCAAATATTCTCTGCTAGAAATTCATGATCTTAGCTTGCCAGCGCCAACGCCGTTTGCTGTAGCATTGGAAAACATCAATCTTACCATCGAAGCAGGTGAGGTGATTGGTATTGCGGGTGTTGCGGGCAACGGTCAAAGTGAACTTTTTTCTGCAATTTCTGGCGAAACATCTTCTCCAAGCGATGAGGCAATCATTTTACGCGGCTTTTCCGTTGGTAAAATGGATATTAATGAGCGTCGCCGCAAAGGTGCTGCATTCGTGCCTGAAGAGCGCATTGGGCATGGGGCAATTGCATCGCGAAAACTCTCTGAGAACCTTCTACTTGCGCGCCATAAGTCAGACAGTGTTGCGTTTCGTAAACTTGGTCCCATTGGTGTTATTTGGAATTCTATGCTTACCAAAGCGACAACGCGTATCAGTGAAGTAATGGATGTTAGAAAGTCTGGAAGTGATCCTTATGCTGCGTCTCTATCGGGTGGGAACTTGCAAAAATTTATCATTGGGCGTGAGCTTGATCGCCAACCATTCGTGCTCGTGGTGAACCAACCAAGCTGGGGCGTGGATGCTGGCGCTGCAACCTATATCCGTCAGCGGATTATCGACCTTGCACGTACAGGCTCTGGAATATTGGTTATTTCGCAAGATCTTGATGAGATTTTTGCAATCTCTGACAAAATCGCCGTAATTTCTGAGGGCAAACTTTCTAAACCCTATCCAATTGATGAGATCGACCGTGAAAAAGTTGGACTGATGATGACCAGTGCGAGTGAGGTGGATCAAAATGCTGCCTAAGTTCCAGATATCACTAGAAAAGCGATCGCAATCGTCAGCCCTGTTTTCAATATTTTCACCCTTCATTGCGCTTGGGCTAACGCTTTTCTTTGGCACAATATTATTCTGGTTCTTAGGCATTGATCCTGCAAAAGCAATGTATGTATTTTTCATTGAGCCGCTGACCGAAACCTGGTCGCTACATGAATTGGCAATTAAAGCCACGCCGCTCATATTGATCGCGACAGGCCTTGCTGTTTGCTTCCGCTCTTCAAATTGGAATATTGGCGCAGAAGGGCAGTTTATTCTTGGCGGTGTCGCAGGTTCTGCATTGCCGGTACTGTTTCCAACTTTTGAAGGGTTCATGGTTCTGCCGCTCATGATTTTGTGCGGTATTTTGGGTGGCATGGCATGGGCTGCAATTCCTGCAATTTTGAAAAACCGTTTTGGCGCGAATGAAATCCTTACAAGCCTGATGCTCGTATACATTGCGGAGCGGTTGCTTGACTGGCTGGTGAGGGGACCTTGGCGCAATCCTGAAGGGTTTAATTTTCCAGAAACACGCACATTTACTGAATGGCAGATATTGCCGGAAATATTTGCTTCG
>CAZXZQ010000433.1:0-1978 GCA_964645215.1 uncultured Rhizobiaceae bacterium
ATGAAATCCGAACCCCGATGAACGGCGTGATGGGCATGGCTGAATTGCTTGGCGCGACCGAACTTAATTCAAAGCAGTCCATGTATACGGACGTTATTATCAATTCCGGCGCATCCTTGCTGACCATTATCAATGATATTCTAGACTTCTCAAAAATTGACGCCGGGCAACTAGAATTAGATCCCGCTCCCTTCGATTTTGCTGAAGCCGTAGAAGATGTTGCGACACTCATGTCTGCTAAATGTGCAGAAAAAGAGCTGGAACTTATTGTTCGTTTTGACCCGCAACTTCCTAAAATGATGGTCGGCGATGTCGGGCGCATTCGTCAGGTAATTACAAATCTCGTCGGAAACGCTGTTAAATTCACCGAAAAAGGCCATGTTTACATTAATATAGAAGGTTCAACATCTGTTTCTGGTGAAGATGAGAATGCGAAGATCAAACTCTCAGTTCAGGACACCGGAATTGGTATCTCTCCTGAAGGATGTGAACAAGTTTTCAATAAGTTCAGCCAGGTTGATAGCTCCGCAACTCGTAAGCATGAAGGCACAGGCCTTGGACTATCCATTGCTTCGTCCCTAATTAATCTCATGGGGGGAGAAATCAAGGTTGATAGTGTCGTGGATAACGGATCAACATTCTGGTTTGAAATTGAATTGCCTGTGCATGAAAGCCTTTCAGCAGAAAAGAATATCCCAGGCGACCTTACCGGTGCGCGCATACTTGTGATTGATGATAATCAGGTAAACCGCTCAATCTTATCTGAGCAGATGGCCGCATGGAATTTTGATGGCGCAACAAGCTCAAGTGGTCCAGAAGGCATTCAATTGATAAGTGCCCTTCAGTCAATGAACATTGATCTTGATCTGATCATTCTTGACTACCAAATGCCTGAAATGGATGGCGGCGAGGTTTTGGAAAAACTTAAGTCAAATCCTGACACATGTCATATTCCAACGATTATGCTTACATCAATTGATAATTCTCAAACCCAGTTAAAGCTTTCAAAACTGGGCGCTGAAGCACATCTTACAAAACCAGCACGATCATCGTTCTTGCTTGAAACTATACTTCAAGTGATTACGGACAATCGTTCGGCACGCAATAAGATTAAACGTGCGTATCAAGCCTCAACAGCCGTAGAAACCGCGCCTGTTGAGCCTGTTCAAGTAATTGAGTCAATTGCATCTATGCCTCCAGAGCCAGTGGTTGAAACACCGGCTCAGGAAAAACAAGAAGCGGCTGTGACAGAAGAAAAACGTGCTTTTGCAGCTGGCGATGTCGATATTCTTCTGGCTGAAGACAATGAAGTAAACCAAATTGTCTTCACTCAAATTTTGGAAGAAACCGGTTATAGTTTTAAAATTGTAGAAAATGGCAGGCTCGCAGTCGCCACGTATAAAACGCATAACCCAACGCTTATTCTCATGGATGTTTCCATGCCGGAAATGAACGGCAAGGATGCAACGGTAAACATTCGTGCGTTTGAGGCAGAGAATGGCCTTACAAGAACACCGATCATTGGTGTGACAGCGCATGCGCTTAATGGTGACATGGAATCATGCCTTGAAGCGGGAATGGACGATTATCTTTCCAAACCAGTATCGCCTGTAAAACTGAGCGAGAAAATTGAAGAGTGGATGACGAAGCAAAAGCGTCATGTAGGTTAGGCTAGGTTAGAACTTTTTAGTCCAAACCAAACCAAAATCATGGCTGTCATGCTCTAGGAAAGATATGCTTGAATCTTGAACGCTATATTTATAGGAAAACTTTGGCGCAAACCCTTTAAACGCAAGTTTTGGATGTAGCAGTGAAATTCCTATATTATAGCGGTCATCCTCACGCACCACAGGTATAAGCGTGAAAAAGTCATCATAATTACGCCGCTCATATCCAGCACTAATCGTTGTTGACAGTCCACCTTTCCATTCTTTCGTAAAAGCACTATTGAAGCGATATGCGATATAGGTTTGATCAT
>CAZXZQ010000434.1:0-1975 GCA_964645215.1 uncultured Rhizobiaceae bacterium
CGATGAGGGTTACGAGACCACCCAAAATAGTTGCAAAGGATAACGGCATTAGCGTTTTGCGAATGCTACGTCCTGATTTTTTTGCGGCTTGAATATCAACCGGCATAAGAAGCGCAAGTGCTGCCACATTGTTCATAAAGGCAGAAAGAATAGCGCCCGTTCCGCTCATAATCGAGATATGCGCGCCAATGCCGCGTGAAGTATCAATAACTGTGCGGGTAATGATGTCGATCGCACCAGAATTGAGAAGCCCACGAGAAACGACCAAAACCAAAGCCACGATGATGGTTGCCGGATGGCCAAAACCTGCAAAAGCCTGATCGGTTGGCACCACGCCAAGCACGAGTGCAATTAGTAACGCGGAAAATGCTACCAAATCATAGCGCCAACGCCCCCAAAGCAACATGGCAAAAACGCCTGCAAACAGAATAAAGAGAATGGTTTGATTAGAGGGTAAAAATTGTTCCAACTTATTTCCAATATTTTGATTCTAGAAATCTAATTCTAATTACCTAATCCGGCGATCATTTGATCAATAAATCGTATCAGTTCCGGTTCCAGCGATTCTTTGTCTAATCCTATAAACCTTTTTTGCATGCTAAAAGACACAATTCCATGAACCGCAGCAAAGAGCGTTCGCGCTTTCATCATGGCTTCCGCATCTTCTAGATGTGGACTTAGTTGCATCACAGGCACTTTGATAAGATTTATCAAGAACGCCTGCTCTTCCTCATGCCAATCAGGAATTTCGCCAGGTGCAAAATCTGCATACTCAAAGAGTGCATTCCAAGAAGCAAAATTTTGCGTTGCAAACGAAACATAAGCTAGTGCTAAACTTTTAAGCGTCTCTTCAGGGCCACTCTTGATATCTACATTACTCTTTAAGTCTTCGGCTAATTGATTGAGCGTTTGGCTGTTAACATGAATGATCAGCTCATCAAGGTCGTCAAATAATGTGTATAGGCTACCAAGCGCGCAACCCGCCTTCTTTGTAACGGCCCTTGCGTTAAGCGCGTGAATACCGCCGCTTTCAATAAATTCACTTGCAGCAGATACAAGACGTTCTTTTAGGTCAGCCTTCTTTGCCTCGCGCTTACCAGTCATTAACCATCCTTTTCAGAAAAATGAACTTTGTTCATTTATTACTTGAACATTGTTCATTTTTGTTTATATAGTTTTCCATGAACACCGTTCATAACAGGAGAAAACAAAATGTTCAAATCTTTTATAGCCCTTTTTCGAGGGCGATCACATGAAGCAGCGCAATCAGTTGTGGATCAAAATGCCATGATCATATTGCGTCAACAAATAAGGGACTGCGCTGAAGCCATTAGCAAAGCACGCAAATCAATTGCGATTGCGATTTCCCAAAACGAACAGGAGACCGAGCAATATGAAAAAATCGTCTCTCGCATTACCGATTTGGAGAAACGCACCATTATCGCCCTCGAACAAGGTAAAGACCAACTCGCAAAAGAAGCTGCGGAGACAATTGCCATACTCGAAGCAGAAAAAGATTCGTCACTCGAGGCGCAAACGACATTCAAGACCGAAATTGACCGTCTAAACAATATAGTGCGCACTTCAGAAGCACGTTTGCGAGACCTTCAACGCGGTCAACGTATTGCTGACGCCACAGACAAGACACATCGTCTTCGTCAAACGTCTGAAGGGTCAAGCCTTTCAGCTCTACAAGATGCTGAGAACACACTTGAACGCCTTAGAAGCAGACAAAAGCAGATGGATGCAACCGCCACCGCTATGGATGAAATGACGCTTAACAGTAAACCAGCGACAATGAGTGAAAAGCTCGCAGAAGCTGGGTGCGGCGCACCGCTTAAATCTTCGGCAGATGAGGTGCTTGCGCGTCTCTCTAAAAAAGTAAAAACCCCGGCGAAAGCCTAACTTCAACCCAAACTAAAACTAACTTTCAAAATAAAACTTAAAGGAAAATACAATGACTAATTCAAACTAC
>CAZXZQ010000435.1:0-1941 GCA_964645215.1 uncultured Rhizobiaceae bacterium
AGTGTATTGTTTAACTTCAGTAATCAAACTGAGTTTAAAGGCAGATGGTGAGTTGCAAATTACCGTGACAAAATTACCGTGACAGTTAAATTACCGTGACAGTTTACTAAATACATTTAATTATCCTACACTTTAGCACCATAACGGTTCCTCACCCCCCGCTTCAATTCGCCTCTTCCACCCCAATCCCGACTCGCATAGAACATTCTCATGTCTATTTGGCGCCAGTTAGGTGAATTTTTATCCACGATTGCAAGCGAGGCGGTTTCCACCGTTATTGAGGCTGTGCGCACGGTTTTTGAAGGAGACCCGGAAACGCGCAGACAGGTTGGTTTCTCCGTTGCTATGATCGCGCTCTCGGCCAAGATGGCCAAGGCGGATGGGGTTGTTACACAAGATGAAGTAACCGCGTTTCAGGAGATGTTTGACATTCCAGAACGCGAATTTTCCAACGTATCAAAGCTATATAACCTCGCGCGCCAAGACGTTGCTGGTTATGATGTTTATGCAGCGCGCGTGAAGCGGCTCTTTCCCGATGATCCGCTTATCCTTGAAGATGTGATGAATTTTCTTTTCCACATCGCCAAGGCAGACGGCATGTATCATAAGGCTGAAATTGCGTTTATGGACCATATTGCGGAGATTTTTGAAATCCGTGGTAAGGACTATAACCGTATTCGTCTGCGCCATATGGAGCCTGAAGATGGTGACCCCTATATTATGATGGAGGCAGATCGTAACTGGGATAATGATCGTATGAAAAGCCATTACCGTAAACTTGTGAGTGAGAACCACCCGGACCGCGTCATTGCGCGTGGAGTGCCGCAAGAGTTTGTGGCAATCGCGACCGACCGTCTGGCTGAAATTAATAAGGCTTGGGATTTGGTCAAACTTGAACGTGGCCTAACATGAGTTTTGCGCCGGATACATCTTGCGCATGCGAGGTTGATAAGGCTGTCAATCATGGGGATCGTGCACCGCACCTCACAATTGATATTCTGCTTTTGCATTATACGGGCATGGATAGTGGCCAAGGGGCGGTGGACTGGCTTTGTTGTGCGGAGAGTGGGGTCTCGTGCCATTATGTGGTGCATGAAGATGGGCACATTGTTCAGCTGGTGCCGGAAGCTTTGCGCGCATGGCATGCAGGGCAATCCATTTGGCAGGATGAGGTAGACACAAATTCGCGTTCTGTAGGCATTGAGATTGTGAACCCCGGGCATGGCAAGGGCTATCCGGATTTTCCAAATGTGCAGATAGATGCAGTGATGGCGCTTTCTAAGGACATCATTTCGCGACACAATATTCCGCCGCGCAATGTGCTAGCGCATTCTGATGTGGCGCCGGGGCGTAAGGCTGATCCGGGTGAGAAATTTCCTTGGGCCCGCTTGCACGAAAATGGCATTGGCCATTGGGTTGCACCGCAGCCGGCAAGTTTTGGTGGGTTCTTTCAATTGGGTGATAATGGTGAACCCATTGCAGCGCTCCAAGCAATGCTAGCGCTATACGGATATGGCATTGAGATTAGTGGCGACTATGATGAAGCGACAAAACAATGCGTGATTGCATTTCAGCGGCACTTCCGGCAATCGAATATAGATGGCATTGCAGATGGGGAAACAATTGCGACGCTGGATGCGTTAATCAGGTCGCTTGATTAACCAGCCCGGCTGAGGGTATCGTTTAGAAACGTTTCAACAGCCCTCGTAAGCTTGCCACGCTCTCGTCCCATGCGTTTATCAATTGAGATATGATTGTAAAACTTGCTACCGTCAAAGCGATGCACTTCAGTGCCGTCTTGCTCCAATGTATCTGCAAAATGCTTGGAGATCATATCGCGGTTATGGCCGTTTGACCAACTCACAAGAGTAGGTGGTTGCTGTTGCAAGCCAGTATAGGAAATTGGTGACCATGCTGACCATGTTTTGCGCGAGCGAAAAG
>CAZXZQ010000436.1:0-1919 GCA_964645215.1 uncultured Rhizobiaceae bacterium
GTGCCAAACGCTTGCATGTGAGTAAAATGTTGAATTCTATCGTCATTGATTGATTAATCAGACTTTAGACAATAAAATGAACTTAGCTATTTTTACTTACTTATTCCGAGGAAACGTCATGAAATCAGGTGTGGTAACAGGACCAGAATACAAAGAACTTCTATCTGCTTGTAAAGAAGGCAAATACGCACTTCCGGCCGTCAATGTTTCCGGATCAAATACAATTAATGCTGCGATGGAAGCTGCTGCAAAAGCAAATTCAGATCTTATCATCCAACTTTCTAATGGTGGTGCTGGGTTTTATGCAGGTAAAGGCCTGCCATCTTCACACGATGGAATGGTAATGGGTGCTGTATCTGCAGCGCAACATATTCACTTGCTGGCAGAGCATTACGGCATTTGCGTTGCACTTAATACAGACCATGCAAATAGAAAGCTACTTCCGTGGATTGATGCGCTCATTGAGCAAAATGCAAAATATTTTGAAGCCTACGGCAAGCCACTTTACTCAAGCCACATGATAGATCTTTCTGAGGAAGCACCAGAAGCAAATGTTGCAACCTGTAAAGAATATCTCAAAAAACTAGACAAGCTTTCAATCAGTCTTGAAATTGAGTTAGGCGTAACCGGTGGTGAAGAGGATGGCGTTGGTTCTGATGATCTATCTGATTCATCCAAACTCTACACAACGCCAGAAGATGTTTGGTATGCATATCAGGAATTGCAAGGCTTAGGGCATTTCTCAGTTGCCGCTGCTTTCGGCAATGTTCACGGTGTTTACAAACCAGGCAATGTAACGCTTCAGCCAAAAATTCTACGTGATTGCCAAGCGTATATTGAAGGGCAACTCAATAATGGCGAAAGCAATCCATGTGATTTTGTTTTCCACGGCGGTTCAGGTTCGGAAGAATCTGACATTAAAGAAGCAATTGGGTATGGCGTGTTTAAAATGAACATCGACACGGACACACAGTTTGCATTTTCTTCGGGGATTCATTCTCTCATGCAGCAAAACCCTACGGCATATGAGCATCAAATTGATCCTGAAACAGGTAAGCCAAATAAGTCTACATATGACCCACGTAAAGTATTACGTGGCGGCGAAGAAAATATGGTTGTCAGGCTTCAAGAAGCATTTGAGGTGCTCGGCAGTAAAGGGAACTCAATTGCGAATGCCTAGTGCATTCTCGCAATTGAAGATACGTGCAAAACCAAGATACATATGATGCAATTATTCTCGGTGCCGGTGGCGCCGGGTTAATGTGTGCTGCCACTGCTGGTCAGCGCGGTCGAAAGATTTTATTGCTTGATCATGCAGATGCTGTAGGCAAAAAAATCTTAATCTCCGGTGGCGGCCGTTGTAACTTTACCAATCTAGAAATTAAAGCTGATCGCTTCTTGTCGCAAAATCCACATTTTACAAAATCTGCATTAGCACGTTACACGCAACATGATTTTGTCAAACTCGTTGAACGCTATCATATTGCTTGGCATGAAAAGACTTTGGGGCAGCTATTTTGCGATGTGTCCGCAAAGCAAATTGTAGCAATGCTTATCGGTGAATGCGAGAAGGGCAAAGTTGAAATCCGCTTAAACAAAAAGATCATTGCCATCAGTTTTGCAGATAATCTTTACACAGTGGAAACGGAAACAGGAACGCATCAAGCAACCTCACTGGTCATTGCAACTGGCGGTCCTTCCATTCCTAAAATGGGCGCAACCGGCTTTGCTTATGATCTTGCGCGTCAGTTTAAATTAAAAGTTGTCGAACCAAGACCAGCCCTTGTGCCATTTACCCTTGGCCAAGATGAAATTCTTTTTAAAGAGCTTACAGGCATTGCGACAGACACGATCACAAGTTGCGGCAAGACGAAATTTCAAGAAGCCGCACTCTTCACACACAAAGGGCTATCAGGCCC
>CAZXZQ010000437.1:0-1908 GCA_964645215.1 uncultured Rhizobiaceae bacterium
CAACGATATTCTTACACCCTGCAACGCTGGCAGTTGTTACGGTCATGATAGCAGACGCGATGTGGCTATAGCGCCCGCCCGGAATGTAACAACCAGCGGTTTCCACTGGAATACATTTTTGACCCGCAAGCAAACCCGGTACGATTTCAAGCTCTACATCCTGCATTGTGGATTTTTGAACTTCGGCAAAGCGGCGCACATTGTCATGGGCAAACTGAATGTCTTTTTTCAACTGCTCTGGCACAAGGGCTGCAGCGGCTTCAATTTCTTCTTGTGTAAGAATAATATTGCCATCATAATTGTCGAACTTAGCGGCATATTCCATTGCAGATGCATCACCACCCGTTTCAATCTTATCTAGAATTTCTTGAACTGTATCGCGAACATCTCCGGAGTCTGTGTCAGATGTACGCTCAGCCTTTTTAAGATATTTCACTGCCATTTATAAGTGTCTTTCATAATTGGTTCCCTTACTCTCGCTCAGGTAAAGTGGCTTGATCGTGGGATAATTTCCCGATCTATGTAATAGCTTGCATAAATTAATGCAAGCTATTACATACAGATCACAATTATATTCTTGAAGCTGTGTAAAAACCTTGAAAACCACACCCAAAAGAAAACTGCCAACTCTTGATGATGTAGCCAAAACAGCGGGAGTATCGACAGCGACAGTATCACGCTGTCTTAATGAGCCTGCAAAGGTTTCAACCGATACGCGCGACAGGGTAATGCAGGCCGTTGAAGCATTAAATTACACCCCAAATTTTGGCGCACGGGCCATAGCAGCCAATCGAACTGGTATTTTTGGCGCGGTAATTCCGACCATGGAGAACGCAATTTTTGCACGAGGCGTTGAGGCTTTTCAAAAGGCACTTCTAGCTAGGAATGCCACAATGCTGGTTGCCAGTTCTGACTATGACCCTCAACAAGAGGCACAGCAAATACGCACACTTGTGGGGCGCGGTGCGGATGGACTTTTGCTTATTGGTTTCAGGCGTGACCCAAAAGTGTATGAGTTTCTTGAAAATAGGGGCATACCGGTTGTTTCTGCTTGGTCTAGATCAAGGGATCAGAAAAAATCTTATGTTGGGTTCAACAATAAGAAAGCATCAAAAGAGCTTGTTTTAGAAGCCATATCCCATGGCCATTCATCTTTTGCCTATATCTCAGCAAAAACCAAGTCAAATGATCGAGCAAATGCGCGCGTAGAAGGCGCAAAGCAGGCCATTAAGGAGGCCGGTTTTGACCCATCTTCCATGCAACATATCGAGACGGATTACTCCGTTCAAAACGGGAAAAACGCATTTCTTGAAATTGCAAACACAAACAAAGAGGCGATGCCATCTTTGATCATTTGCGGCAATGATGTGCTCGCTGTCGGCGCAATACAAGGCGCTCAATTGCTTGGTTTGAATGTGCCGAATGATATCTCAGTTATTGGATTTGATGATATTGAATTGGCAACTATCATCTCGCCTGCACTCACCACAGTTCATGTCCCGCATCAGGAAATGGGAAGGAAGGCGGCAGAGTGTTTGTTTGATCTCGTTAATGATCCGAACAAACCAAAACGGGTAGAGCTTGAAACCTATATTGTAAGGCGCGAGTCTTTAGGACCAGCCAGAGCAAAATAACAGTTTACCCACCCTTAATCTGCTGCAAGAGAAACACTTCGCTTTCGGGCGTGATTTCCGCCGTTAAGTCTCGTGCCATGATTTTCCCATCCACCGCGACGGAAACGCCCGCTTCAATGGTAGCCTCAAGGGCCGGATATTCTTTTACGATATTGTCGAGGACCTGACCAATCGTCCGACCCTCGACTTCTATAATTTCTTCGCCATCGGTAAAGCGTTTAAGGCCTGCCCAAAGCTGGACTTTAACCATTGGCCTGTTCGTCCAAAGCTTCCA
>CAZXZQ010000438.1:0-1873 GCA_964645215.1 uncultured Rhizobiaceae bacterium
TTGAGCCAAGCCTTTGCGTTTTGGACGAAACGGATTCCGGTCTTGATATTGATGCGCTGAAAATCGTGTCAGATGGCGTGAATGCGCTGCGTGACCCGAACCGTGCATTTGTAGTGATTACACACTATCAGCGTCTGTTGGAGCATATCGTGCCGGACAGTGTGCATGTGTTGTATCAGGGCCGTATCATCCAATCTGGTGACAAATCGCTCGCATTGCATCTGGAAGAAAACGGCTATGCAGATGTGATCGCGAACGCGGCGTAAGGGTAGAGCATGAACGTTCAAAATATACAACAAAATGCAGCGGAAGAAGCGCTCGGTGTGGCGCTGCCAACGCGGCGCGTAGAGAGTTTCCATTATACGGATTTACGCGCACGTCTTGGCACTTTTACTGCGCAGGCGGAAAAGCCAAGTGTTGATGAAACCAAAGTGCTGGATGACAGATGGGTACGCCCAGCTTCCGATATTTCAGTCGTGCTCTTTTATGATGGCTACCGCTTCGACCGTGGTGAAACATTGCCGGATGGTGTTACGCTATCAGACGCATTGCCAGAAGCGATAGATGTTGATGGGTTTAATGATGCAATTCCTGCTATTAATAATGAAATTGCAAATTCAGGATTAACTATTGAAGTTGCGGCAAATGCTGAAATTACTAAACCAATTGGATTTGCAAACAATTTCACAGGAAAAGCAGGGACACTAGCTGCGACACGTCATTCAATCGATGCAGGTGAGAGGTCTAAGGCAACTTTCATTGAGCGTTTTATGGGACGTTCGACAGATGCGCATTTGTCTTCGTCAGTCGTCTCTATCGATCTCGCAAAAGGTGCTGAACTCAACTATTACATTGTTCAGCAAGCAGGTCTCGGTGCAGAACATCTTGGCCGTATCAATGTTGCATTAGCTGAGAACGCGAAACTCAATCTCTTCATCTTGAACGCAGGCGGCAAGCTTGTGCGACAAGAAGTGAAGGTAGACGTTGCAGGTGAGGGCGCGCATGTTGATATTAATGGCGTGAACCTTGTCGGTGACAATGCCCATATTGATGTGACAACGGTGCTTGAGCACAATGTGCCGAACACGACTGCTGAAGAGCTTTTCCGCAATGTGGTTGCAGGTGACGGACATGGCGTTTTCCAGGGCCAGATTAAAGTAGCGCAAATTGCGCAGAAAACCGATGCGCAGATGGCGTGTAACACGCTGCTGCTCACAGATGAGGGGGACTTTTCCGCCAAGCCGGAACTTGAAATTTTCGCTGACGATGTGCTTTGTGCGCATGGTGCAACGGTGACGGATATTGATGAAGACCATCTCTTCTATCTGCGCGCGCGCGGCATCAAAGAAAAAGATGCGCGTGCATTGCTTATCAAAGCTTTCGTTGACGAAGTCGTTGAAGGCTTAGATGCTGGCGAAGAACTTGAAGAGGCTTTCACTGGTATTATCGATAGTTGGTTGGACGCGAATATTTGATGGCATACGACGTAGAAAAAATACGCGCAGATTTTCCAATTCTTGCCCGCGAGGTGCATGGAAAGCCGCTTGTTTATTTGGACAATGGTGCGTCGGCGCAAAAGCCTCAGGCGGTGATTGACGCGGTGAGCCATGTCTATTCTCACGAATATTCAAACGTGCATCGCGGTTTGCATCACCTATCTAATGCGACGACCGAAGCGTATGAGAATGCGCGAGAAGGTGTGCGGAAGTTTTTAAATGCGCCGAGTGTCGATGAAATTGTGTTCACCAAAGGCACTACGGAGGCGATCAATCTGGTCGCCTATGGTTGGGCGATGAAGCATCTGAAAGAGGGGGACGAAATCGTCCTCACCATCATGGAGCATCATTCAAACATTGTGCCTTGGCATTTCCTG
>CAZXZQ010000439.1:0-1872 GCA_964645215.1 uncultured Rhizobiaceae bacterium
CACATATGCGATTGTATACAACAGAAACAGTCATTGAAAACATACCCCCAAAGCCACTAAATTATCATCAATCTGTTTTTAAGTCATATGATGATAAATATATCTTTCATACCTCAATTCAGGATGCAAAAACGGTATATGACTATACTGACCCAAGTCATAAACTAGGGCCGCTATCTGCTGAAAACCCGTCACCATTTTCTATTTTTGATGACCTTTTATCAGCAATAATGGCAGGTGGAATTAGCATATTGGCAGGTCTTTCTTTGCTACTGCTATTCCAACCCTATTTGATATTTGATCGCTTGGTATTGACCTTTAGGGGCATCTAAATGTTCTCCCGTTCCAAACTCATCTACGAAGCGACACTGCTGCCAGATAGAGCCACCATGTCGGACAATGAAATGGCCGCGGCAGCGCTTGCCTTTTATGAGCAGATGAAAACGCGCCATTCAGTGCGTGAGTTTACGGACAAGCTCGTTGAGCAATCCGTCATTGAAAACTGCATTCGTACTGCCGGTTCCGCCCCCAGCGGCGCTAACCATCAGCCTTGGCATTTTGTGGCAATCAAGGATGTGGAAACGAAGCATAAAATTCGCATGGCCGCAGAAGAAGAAGAGAAAGCTTTCTATGCAGGTGGCGGTGGCGATGAATGGATAAAGGCGCTAGAGCCGATCGGGACTGGGCCGGAAAAACCACATCTCGACATCGCACCTTGGCTCATCATCATCTTCGCCCAGCGCTATGGCGAGTTTGACGACGGCACACGGTACAAAAACTATTACGTCAATGAAAGCGTCGGCATCGCCACCGGGTTTCTACTCGCCGCTCTTCACCACGCAGGGCTTTCAACGCTTACGCATACACCGAACCCGATGAAGTTTCTAAACGACTTGCTGAAACGGCCAGATTCTGAAAAGCCAGTGATGATTATTGCCTGCGGCCACCCGGCGGAGGATGCTACAGTTCCGGCAGTTGCTAAAATCAAAAAACCGCTTGATGAAATCCTGACAATTATCTAACTGGCAAGTCCGATAAACATCGCACCTAATGCCACGGCATGGATAAGCATAATGGCTCGGTCATTCCACATGACACCCACCGCGAGCCAGCCTAATAGCCCAACTAAAAACAGGTAAATATTTATGGGCGTCCACCCAAACGCAGTGGCCGTATAGCCCATGATTTGAATAATGGACGCGCCCCATTTAAGCGCGAAAGCGAGGGATTGCCCATCCCTCGCAAAGTTTTGGATTGCCTGCGCGGTCATTTATGCAGCTCCACGAACCCAACGGAAAAATTCTTTAACCGCTTTTGCCCGCTCTAAAGGTGCACGCTTCAAACCCTGTTCGATTGCAAAATTGAACTCCGTAGTGCTTTTTGTAGGAAAATGACTATTTTCTTGAGATATATTACGCATGTTCGTATTCCTTTCGCTGTGTTGACTTCAAAATAACCACTCGACAAAGAAACAACAAACGCGTAATTCTTATGCTTCAGTTCAAATTTTTTTAAGTGAAGTAATGCGAAACATACCCCCCGTTAATGCCATCCGCGCCTTTGAAACCGCCTGTCGCCATATGCAGTTTCAACTGGCGGCAGAAGAATTGGGCATTACACCGTCGGCACTTTCTTACCAAATCCGGCAATTGGAAGAATTTCTCGGCGTGAAACTCTTCAAGCGCCTAAACCGCGCAGTAGAACTCACCCGAGAAGGTAAATTGATATCCTCCGGCACGGTGGAGGCTTTTCAGACATTGGAAGAAACCTTCGCGCTGCTCGACATGAACGAAGATGACAATACGCTCGTGATCAGCACCGGCCCGGCCTTTTCCGCAAAATGGCTCGCACCCAGATTACATTCTTACCTAG
>CAZXZQ010000440.1:0-1826 GCA_964645215.1 uncultured Rhizobiaceae bacterium
CCTCTCCCATCTGCTTTTGCTCTATAAAGTGCAATATCAGCATTATTCATCAAAGTATGCGCGTCATTACCATCACGATGACTTAAGGTGATGCCAATTGAAATGCCTATTTCAAGCGATGCGCTGTTAATACTAATTGGCTTAGAGACGTTTTCTAAAATGCGTTCTGCTAAAGCGGATGTAGATTGAACAGTTGATGCGGACAGGCTTAAAATAGCAAATTCGTCCCCGCCAAGTCTTGCAACTATATCTGAATCTGCAACAGATTTTTTAAGTAAGAGAGCCACCTCACCAAGTAACTTATCGCCCATGGCGTGACCATGGGTATCGTTGACACTCTTAAAGCCATCAAGGTCAAGATAAAAGACAGACCAGCGTTTATCGCTTTCTGCCTCTTTTAATAAAGTTTCAAGCTCAATTGAAAAATTCTCACGGTTCACAAGTCCTGTAAGAGCATCATTATGGGCTAGGTAAGCAATGCGTTGCTCGGCATTTTTTGCATCAGTTATGTCTGAAGCAACGCCTCTGAAACCAATCATGTTATTATTTGTGTCGTAGAGTGGCTTGCCTGATAAACTAACCCAAATATTGCCAGCTATGCCCGATGATGAAATGATTAGGTCTCTAAAGTTATTTGAGCCTATAAATTTAGTCCGCAGCTGCTTTAAAGAGCGCATATTTAAGATTTGACCATTCTTAGAAATTACATTATCGGGCAATGAAGCCATTTTAATGCCATTAAAATTAACCTCAAGAACCCTGGAAAACTCATCCATACCACGCGTAATTTTACCCCGGTGATCCATTTCCCAAAGCCAGTCACTCGCATTTTCTGAGAAATCTTTAAGCAGCAATCCAATTGTCTCAGACTGATCACTTAATTCAAAGCCATCAAGAATATTTTTGGTAAAGTTTTTGGCCATCGTATAGCCAGCTCTGGTGAGCGCTATAGAGTATACAAGCACCATACATAAAACGATGAGATTGCTTGTTGTTGGCTCCTGTAACAATGAAATTATACATCCAGCCGCAATCACAAAAACCCAAACAAATAATGCGCGAGGAACGGAATATAATGACATTGCGCCCCCTCCCATCATGCCACTGATAATAGCAATAATGATGACCTTTTCACTTGCAGGAACATTTGGGTACAACATGCATGCCATGAAGGCCCACAAGCCGCCAGCAATAAGCGCAACCTTCGTTGCCTTGAAGTAAGCACGTGGAGAAGCGCTATAAACTTCACCGCGACGTTTGTTTTGGTAGGTATGATATACTCCCAAGGCCGCTAAAGAGTATATTGTTAATGTCCAATACGGCATAAACCATCCTGCTTCGTGCTGATAGAATGCAACAAAGCTAAAGGTTGCAATAAAAATTGCAGCCAACATCATAAGCGGCGTTGTTCTTGATATAGCCGCTATTTGAGCTGCACGTAAACGACCAGCAACTTCAGAATCTGGGTCGACTCCAAAATATGGATCAAACGCATTTATCCCTCTCGAAACCTTCTGACAAAACTTTTTCAACATACGCTCCCCTTAATGGGTAGTGATACAGAAAATGTGTTTATTAAAGGTAACTAGCTGAAATTTTGTATCTTTATACAAAAAAGACCGCTAAATGCGGCCTTTTCTGTGTAACTTTCAAGATTTTAAGCAAATCCACTTATTCAGCAGCTTCACCTTCATTACTCATATCTGTGAGCAATGCATCAGCATCGGCCATTCTTTGATGCTCTTCGATGATCATATCATCACGTGAATTTGCAATACGGCGAACACGGTCCATTACCCCGCCAGTACCGGCTGGGATCAAGCGAC
>CAZXZQ010000441.1:0-1824 GCA_964645215.1 uncultured Rhizobiaceae bacterium
GTATCGCTGCAGGCACTTCGCATCGGACAGGCTGATACATGTTCGACTTTATAACCGCAGAGATATCGCAGTAAATCGATGAAATGGCATACTTCACCAATGATACGCCCTCCGCCTAGTTTTAGGTTTTGCGTCCAGTGTTTAGACTCTATAGCGCCCGCATTTATAGTCATTATCATGGACTTTGGGGCTGCCAGCTCATCCAGCTTCACCTTCATTCGTTGGACTAGCGGAGCGAAACGCCGATTGAAGTCGACCATAAGAACAGGTGTTTCAACTATATTAAAATTGCTGACTTCCTGTTCAATATGATCGACTTGTCTCAGCGTCAGGGCGAGGGGCTTTTCGACAAATACATGTTTTCCGGCTTGCAAGGATTTGGTCACTATTTCAGCATGGCTATTATGACGTGTTGCGATGACGACTGTATTAATTTTATCATTCTCAAGAACCAATTTAATATCTGTTACGGCTTCAGCAAATTTGAATTTTCTGGCGAGGTTGTAAGATGAAATGCCACCCTGTGAGACAGCACATATTAAATTTGCATTTGCGTTTGAGAAAGCCGGAGCAAGAATAGAACTTGCGAAATAACCAGCTCCGATAAATGCTACATTAGGCGCATCACCCTGCCCTTTGGGCTCACTATAGATGATGCGCCTCTGCGGCTCGGCTACCTTACATGGATACTTGATAAGAATGCCAAGCGAAGGAGTTTTTTCGTCTATAAGTGCGTACGCCTTTTCAGCTTCAGCCACTGCAAAGCGGTGAGAGATCATCGGTTTGACGCTAAGTTTACTATCCGTCATTAACTGTAGCACGGCTTCCATATTTCGCTGCGCAGTCCAGCGCACAAAACCTGCGGGGTAATCCTGTCCTTGCTCGTATTCTTGATCGTAGCGACCTGGTCCATAGGAACAAGAAACCTGAAACGTAATTTCCTTTTCATAGAAATCAGCACGTGAGAGGTTGAGACCCGCCTGCCCCAGCAGAATGATCCGGCCGCGCTTGCGACACATTTGTGCTGCCTCAGAAACTACCTTATTTGATTTCGTTGAAGCAGCGATGAGGACACCATCTACCTCAACACTCTTGCTGCGCGTTTCTGCTCCAAACCTTTGAGCAAGCTTCCGACGTTTTTCATCTGGATCGATCCCTATCACGCGGCAACCATTTGCTTTTAAAATTTGCACAGCTAACAAACCAATAAGGCCTAGGCCAATGACTGCAAATACCTCACCTATTTGAGGTGTAGCCAGACGCACGCCTTGCATGGCAATTGCACCAGTGATGGTGAAAGATGCTTCTTCATCAGAAACGCAATCGGGAATTGCCGCACAGAGATTTTCTGGCACCGAAGCATATTCGGCATGATAGCCATTCGAAACAATACGCTGACCTTGCTTCCAGCGCGATGATTTATGCGCTTCTAAAACCACACCAGCGTTGCAATAACCAAGCGGTAAAAGCTGATCGAGCTTGTTTGAAATCGCCTGATAGGTTGAAGCAATCCCATCTGTTTTAATTTTTTGACAAGCCTGACGAACCTTATCTGGCTGTTGTAATGTTTTTGAGATAAGACCCGCTTGACCAAAATCACGCAACATTCGCTCTGTGCCGGAAGAAATGAGTGAGGCCTGCGTCTGCACGACCACATGACCGGATATCAATCTCGGCCTTGGCACATCAGCGATAAATGTTTCACCGCCTTTTAAGTCTTGTAAAACCTGCTTCATATCACACGCACCCACACCGGCCATTCGATAGAACGGCCGAACACATATTCAAATCATGCGCATAATTGCGCTTCGTGTTTATTTTGGG
>CAZXZQ010000442.1:0-1819 GCA_964645215.1 uncultured Rhizobiaceae bacterium
TTTCAGCAGGACCAGAGAGTTTGGAAGTAGAACTATTCTCTTGGGATGACATTCCGTGGGACGACATTGCCTTCCCGACGGTCCACTGGGCACTCAACCATGACCGGTCCGTTGAGGAAGGTGAAGCTGCTGAGCCATTTGGGAATGGAGATGGGTGATATTGGGAATTTAAGATAAATTTTAAATGATTACGGAGTTCAGCTATTCTATAAGGATTAATTTACATTCAAAAGAGCCTGGACAATGATATAAAAAGTTCACGGCCCAATCACCAAAGGCCCAAATAATAGTTCCAACAACAGCTAGAACCCACTCATTACGTCTTATTGTTTTTAACCTTCTCTCAGTTTCAGGTTTCTGTTCGCGAAATTTTAGCAACCAAAAAGCTGTCATAAATAAAAAATTTTGCTGCTCACTTTTCGGTAAATTTTCTGGCGGGTTTATACGTTTAAACAATTCACTAATCGCACGCATCACTTTTGGATCTTCAACTTGATTTTCAAGTTCATTCAAATTCGGAATTTCATCAACAAACCTCATAAGATCATTATTTTTGGCTGTTTCTAACAAGTTTAAAGCACCTTGTAGGTTTGATACTTTAAGAACATGCAATACTGCAAAACCAACAATAATAGCCCCAAAACGTTGAAAAATAGTATGCCCATAAATTAGATCTAAAACTAATCCACCTAATAAAAAAAGCGCTGAATATAGCAAACTATTTAGAAAAAGATTGTACCACAATCTATGTGATTTATGCTTAATCACCCAGCTTCTTCTTCCTCAAGCCCATGCTTTTGCAGTACCGGCAATTGACACATCATGAAGAGGAAGGTGATTGGCATTGTGCCCCAGAGTTTAAAACTGATCCAGAAATCGGTCGAAAAGTTCCGCCAGACGATTTCATTGACCAGCGCCAAAAAGAAGAAGAAACAACCCCACCGGAACGTAAGCTTGCGCCAGCCTTCATCATCCAGACTGAACGGCCCATCGAACAGGACTTTCATCACCGGTACTTTAAAGACAAACAGCATGCCAAGCGTTGCTGTGCCGAACATAACATTGATAATTGTGGGCTTCACTTTGATGAACCATTCATCCTGCAAATAAAGCGTGAGCGCACCGAAAATCATAACCATCACAAAGGTAACCAGCGGCATGATCGCGATGCGGCGTTCAAGTATCCAAGTGAGTGTGAGTGAAATCGACATGGCCACCATGAAGAATGCCGTGCCGATGAAAATCTTGCCACCCAATTGTGCCAGAACTGGATACATCTCTGCGAGCTGGTCACCATATTTATTGGCAAGAATGAATACAACCAATGGCCCTACTTCGAGCGCCATTTTCTGAAACTGGCCTAAGGGTTTTCGTGTCTCTACTTCACTCATTTACTCTAATCCTGCTATCGCCTTTGCAAACACTTCCGCTTCAAAAGGCTCCAAATCTTCAACCTGCTCGCCCACGCCAACAAAATATATAGGTAACTTATGCTTCGCGGAGATAGAAACAAGTATCCCGCCACGCGCTGTACCATCAAGCTTGGTCATGACGAGGCCATTCACGCCTGCAACATCTCTAAATATCTCTACTTGATTAAGTGCATTTTGGCCGGTTGTCGCATCAAGTGTGAGCAAAACCGTGTGAGGCGCATTTTCATCCTGTTTCTTCAAAACGCGGATGATTTTCTCTAACTCATCCATCAATTCTTTTTTGTTTTGAAGACGCCCGGCCGTATCAATCATGACCACGTCTTTACCCTGTTCTTTGGCTTCCGCATAAGCATCAAAGGCAAGACCGGCTGCATCTGACCCATGTT
>CAZXZQ010000443.1:0-1803 GCA_964645215.1 uncultured Rhizobiaceae bacterium
CTTCCATATATATGGGCGGTTCTATTGATATTCGTGGTGGCAATCTTCACCCGCTTAATTATGCGCTTGGCTTGGCTGATGCTGCACTTAAGGCAGGCGTCGCGCTATATGGGCATTCGCGTGTCATCAGTCTGGAACATGATGCGGGTAAATATGTTATGAAAACAGAGCAGGGATATGTGAAAGCTGATAAGGTTTTACTTTGTACCAATGGGTATACAGATAAGCTTGCGTCACCACTTGCACGCACAATTGTGCCTGTGCGTTCAACACAGGTTGCAACCGTGCCACTTTCTAACAATGTAGCAAAATCTATCTTGCCAGAACTGCAAGCGCCATCAGATACGCGGCGCATGCTGCTTTATTTCAGGAAGGATGCGCAAGGGCGTTTCATTATGGGCGGGCGTGGTTCGTATGGGGATAGTGCGACAGCCAATAATCAAGAAGCATTACGTCTGGTATCGCTCAAGATGTTTCCGCAACTGGAAGGGGTTGAGTGGCAACATGCATGGGGTGGTTATATTGCAATGACGATGGATCATTATCCGCACCTTAATCAGCTTGATGAAGGCATTGCTGCTGGTCTTGGCTATAATGGGCGGGGTGTGGCGATGGCAACTGCAATGGGTAAGGTTCTTGCCGATTGGGCTTCTGGAACTGCAGATGCCGCACTTGATTTTCCTATCACTCAACCAAAGACAATAGGGTTTCATCGTTTTCATAAATTAGGTGTGGGCGCGGAAGTGAAACGCATGCAAATGTTGGATTGGCTTGGGGTGTAGTTTTTAATATTAAGTGTCATTTCATGTGCGCTTGGATTTGCTGTAAATATTGCCTTATTATTTGATGCAAAAATATCACAGCTAATAATTGCAGTTACTATGTTGGTGAAATATTACGCCTGATATCTTGCGATGTGCTTGCTCACGGTTTAGTGATAGGTATGTTGTAAAATAAAGTGGGTTTAATATGTCAAAAATTTTCAAATATTTCAGCGTTGTATTGGCTTTAGTTGTATTGGCTGCATGTCAATCAAGTAAGAACCAGATAAACGAAACTAATTTTCAAATTGCAGAAGTTGCAGTTAACATGCCTGATCGTGAGGCTAAGAGTAAGCTTTTACGTCATTCTGAGAGCTTTGCTTTTAAGATGACCAATACCATCAAACATTATAGCGGCGAATATAATGCTTACAGACCATCTGCGACGAATGCTTATAAGCTCAAAGTTGATGTTGCAGATGTTCATTTTAAAAATCCGGTGGCTTCACTTCTTGTAGGGGATGCGAATAGAATTAGTGGGACAGCTTATTTAATTGAACCAAATTCAGAAAGAGTTATTCATACGATGCCGATAATCTATGTTGATGGTGGCTCTGCTCTGTTAAATGGTATTAGTGGTGCTGTATTATCTGTTTTGGTCAAGAAAGAAGCTGCTGAAGGCACAATGTCTAAAGGCTTTGCCAGCAATATCATGAAGCAGGCTTTCCCTAAAATTAAACTAACTGAAGCGTCAAAAAAACGCCTCAAGGATAATTCCGTTTATGAGCCTATGAGCAAGCCAATTTCACGGTTTTCATCTGTACCTGAATCTGAACTTGCCGCTACTGATGAGCCAGAGGTTATCGAAAATTAATCAAGGGTATTATGGCGAGGCAATCTTGTTGTAAAAACCGCTTGAAAAAGCCGCTTTCTGCGTATATCAGAACGCCATTATTTAATGCCTTTATCTGAATAGGAATCTTCGACATGGCAAAAGAGAAGTTTGAGAGAAATAAGCCACACTGTAACATTGGCACGATTG
>CAZXZQ010000444.1:0-1802 GCA_964645215.1 uncultured Rhizobiaceae bacterium
GGGCTAACGCTGCGCGCTGTGGGTGATAGTCATACATCTGCGCACTCTTTGGGTATTTCTGTTGCAAAGGTCCGTTATTTGGCCGTGATGTTTGGTGGTGCGTGCTGTGGGCTGGCAGGCGCTTATCTGTCGCTTGTTTATACACTGCAATGGACTGAGAATATGACAGCGGGCAGGGGGTGGATTGCCCTTGCATTGGTTGTATTTGCCTCATGGAAACCAAATAGGGTGTTGATAGGTGCATATTTGTTTGGGGCAATTGGCATTGCGGAGTTGCACATTCAAGCATTAGGCTTCAATATTCCATCTCAATTTTTGTCAGCATTGCCATACGCAGCGACGATCATAGTTCTTGTTATCATCTCGGGTAATAGGCGGCTGACCTTAATCAATACGCCTGCGTCTCTTGGCAAAGGCTTCGTTCCAGATAGATAAATAATATACGATAGGGAGTATAATTCATGAAAAAACTATTGGCAGGCATTGCCGCATTAGGCATCAGCACGATGTTAAGTTCAGGCGCGGCATTCGCAGCAGACAAGGCTTGCTTTGTCTATGTTGGGCCGATTGGTGACTTCGGCTGGTCATACCAACATGATCAGGGCCGTCTTGCAGTTGAGAAAGAATTGGGTGTTGAAACAGCATTTCTTGAAAGTGTGCCAGAAGGTGCAGATGCTGAACGCGCTATTGAGCGTTTTGCCCGCTCAGGTTGTTCAATCATTTTCACAACGTCCTTCGGTTATATGGAAGCAACCAATAAAGTTGCAAAGAAATTTCCTGATGTGAAATTTGAGCATGCAACAGGCTTTAAACGCGAGAGTGAGAATGTTTCAACGTACTCATCCAAGTTTTATCAAGGCCGTTACATTCAAGGTCAGATCGCAGCGAAAGAATCCAAAACAGGTGTTGCGGGCTACATCGCATCATTCCCAATCCCGGAAGTTGTGCGTGGCATTAATGCATTTATCCTAGGCGCACAATCTGTGAACCCTGAATTTAAACTCAAAGTCGTATGGGTAAACACTTGGTTTGACCCAGGCAAAGAGTCTGATGCCGCTAAAACACTCATCGACCAAGGTGTAGACATCATCACACAGCATACAGACTCAACAGCTGCCATGCAGGTTGCGCAAGAGCGTGGCGTAAAAGCATTTGGTCAAGCTTCTGACATGATCAATTTCGGCAAGGACACACAGTTGACTGCGATTATTGATGATTGGGCGCCATATTACCTTGAGCGCGTAAAAGCGCTTCAAGACGGCTCCTGGAAGAGCCATGACGTATGGCATGGTATGGACCACGGTTCGGTTGCTATGGCACCTTACACCAATATGGGTGACGATGTTGCAAAAGCCGCTGCCGACCTTCAAGCAAAAATCACAGCAAATGAGTTTGAGCCGTTCACCGGACCAATCTCAAAGCAAGACGGTTCTGCTTGGTTAAAAGAGGGCGAAACAGCTGATATCGGCACGCTTTTGGGCATGAATTTCTACGTAAAAGGCGTAGATGACAAACTGCCACAATAAGAAATTCATCATGAATAAAGGGAAGGGGAGTTTATGCTCCCCTTTTTTAATTTTAGCACTTGATAAAAGCGGCTGAATATCGCATAGCGTGTCTCACACAACCAACGGCATCTATGGAGAGGTGACAGAGTGGTTGAATGTACCGGTCTTGAAAACCGGCGTGCGTGCAAGCGTACCGTGGGTTCGAATCCCACCCTGTCCGCCATTTTTTGTTTTTCCCAGATTTTGTTTGTTTTGTTCACTGCTTTTTCGCTATAAACTAATTGTGAAATCAAT
>CAZXZQ010000445.1:0-1785 GCA_964645215.1 uncultured Rhizobiaceae bacterium
TCTTGGAGAATTGGATTAAGGTCTCGCCCTTCCGTTACGACCCGGTCCATGCGTAGAAATGGATTGGACGTAAAAATGATGAATAGTAAAAATGCTGCTGACACTGCACCCTGCACTGAGAGCACATTTGCTTTTAATTCTGAAGGCAAGTTATGTGCAAATACAGCTAACAAAGTTGAGAATAAACCAAGGATTAAAATCCATAAAAGCAGTGAGCCTTCATGATTGCCCCAAACGCCAGTGAACTTGTAGAGCAGTGGCTGTAAGGAATGTGAATTCTGCCAAACATTCAGCAGCGAAAAGTCAGATGTTACATAAGCATGTGTAAGAGCAGCAAAAGAAAGGCAAACAGCAATAAACCCTGCTATGGCAGATGTTGAACCCGCTTGCATTAATCCATGATTGCCAAAACGCGCACCAAGTAATGGTAGAGCCGTTTGAATAATGGCAAGGCCTAACGCCATGACAAGTGCGTAATGTCCTAGTTCAGCAATCATTCGACATTAGTACCTTCATTTTGAGACGCATCTTTTTCTTTTAGAATGTGTTCAAGCTCTTTGGGAACATAATTCTCATCATGTTTAGCCAAAACATTTTGAGCAACAAAACTACCTTCTGAGGTCAACGCACCTTCCGCGATGATACCCTGCCCCTCTCTAAAAAGGTCTGGCAAAATGCCGTCATACGTTACTGGAACTGAATACGCCCCATCCGTTACTACAAAGCTGACCAGTGTATTATTTTTATTAACGCTACCTTCTTCAACAAGGCCACCAATTCTGAACTTTTGACCGGGCTCAACTTTTTTGCCTTCAACCACATCTGTTGGGTCGTAGAAGAATACAATTTCATCATTGAGCGCAATTGAAGCCAAAGCTAAGGCCAAGGCAATTACAACACCAATCACGCCAATTCCAGTTAGTCTTTTTTGTTTGCGTGTCATTGGTTACTTTCTACACCTACATTTTTTATTTGAGTACGAACATCACTCGCAAATTTCACAAAATCAGCATCATCCGAAAATAGTTCAGCAGCTTTAGTGATAGCCGTTTCAGCATCTTCGTATTTACCTAGTACCATATAAGAGCGTATCAAGCGCGCCCAACCTTGTTTATCAGATGGATCCTCTGCCAATTTTTCTGCCTGATCTGATACCATTTGGTTGATCATTTCTAGGCGTTCGCTGTCTGACAATTGAGCTGCATTGTTGATTGCTTCTTGAGATACTTGCGGGGCCTTGGTATCTGTCTCAATACCGCGCAGCGTATCAATACGTTGCTGAACGACGCTAACCCATTCTTCATTGCCTTGTGCTGAATCAATAAGCGCTTGCCAAATTGAAATTGCCTTGTCGTTTTCACCACTTTGGAATGCGGCCAAACCAAGCATAAAGCGCGCCGAAGCATGTTCTTTGTTAAGCTCTATTGTCTTTTGGAAATATCTAACTGCTTCTTCACTCACTCTACCTTGCGATTGAGTTACAAAAACTTCGCCGAGCGCAAATGTAAGCTCAGGATCTTCGTTAGATAAGCGGATTGCATTTTTATAAGCATTAATTGACTTTGCAAAATTGCCTTGTCTTGCATAGACAGGGGCGACAACCATCCAGCCGCGTAAATCATCAGGATGCTCTAACAGTCTCTTTTCAGCAACAGCCATTAATTCTTCAAGATTAGATTGGCTTGCTTCTTCAATTACTGCTTGCTGAAAAATAACTTCAGGTGTGCCAACTGACATATAAATTACTAATGAAAATATAGGGATGAAAAGTGCGGTTGCGAGCAT
>CAZXZQ010000446.1:0-1785 GCA_964645215.1 uncultured Rhizobiaceae bacterium
AAGATGCGCGAATGTTCCAATAGCTCATCTGACGTTTTAGTTTGTGTGCCATTTATATGCACGCGCCGAGTGGTCTCTAATCCAAGTGTTGTCTCCTGAAGGCCAGTCCCTATGCTCACCTCATCTTGTGCGCCTTGTATTTTAGCAAAAACAGTCCATGCACCGCCAGCATCAGACTTTCCGACTTTTGCATAGGAAGCACGCCTCATGCCACGGCCGGGCGAGAGATAAGAAACGGCTTCGAGTATATTGGTTTTGCCAGCACCGTTATGGCCTGTTAGCACAACGTGGCGTTTGTCCATCTCCAAAGAAAATGAAGCGTAATTTCGAAATGTCGTTAGTTTGAGCTTTTCAAGATAAACCGTATTAAGCGTCAAATGGTCTAAACCCGCATTGGCATCAGCACATATATTGCGCCCGTTTCAGCTGAATCTATAATCAATGTAGGAGAACCTGAATCCGCCAACATAAATGTGGCTTCATCACCGGTCAGCTGGTTTGTGATATCAAGCAAGTATTTTGAGTTAAAGCCAATATCAATTGCATCCGATGTATAACTAACAGCAATCTCTTCTTCTGCTGTGCCTGAGTCCGGATTGTTAACAGACAATACTATTTGGCCTTCAGACACTTGTAATTTTACAGCACGTCCTCTTTCAGATGAGATGGTAGACACACGATCAACTGCACTTGCAAACGTGCCTCGATCCATCACAAGCGCCTTATCATTGCCCGAAGGAATAACGCGATTATAGTCAGGAAACGTGCCATCAATGAGCTTTGATGTAAGAATTGTTTCACCAACACGCATACGTATTTTACTGTCAGACAATTCCACATGAACGGCGGCATCTGGATCTTCTACAAGTTTTTGTATCTCACCAACTGCCTTGCGAGGAATGATTATGCCCGGCATGCCATCTGCACCATCTGGAGAGGACGTTTGACAGCGTGCAAGTCTATGCCCATCCGTGGCAACAGCGCGCAATACTGTCTCACCTTCATCTTCAACCGTATGCAGAAAAATACCATTGAGATAATAACGTGTTTCTTCAGTAGAAATCGCAAATTGCGTATGGTTGATAAGTTTGCGAATTTCACCAGTTGCCATTGAAAACGAGTGCGAGAATTCACCAGCAGAAATATCCGGAAAGTCGCTTTCCGGGAGCATTTGCAGCGTAAATTGCGACCGGCCTGATGAAATTTTCATCGTGTTTGCATCAGCGTCCACTGACAACATAACCTCAGAGCCACCTGGCAATTTGCGAACAATTTCATACAGCATATGTGCAGGAACAGTTGTCGAACCTGCCTGCTCTACCACCGCAGGTGTTTTTTCAAAAATCTCAAGGTCAAGATCAGTTGCTTTTAAATGCAGACTATCACCCTCTGCACGAATAAGGACGTTTGACAGAATTGGTATCGTATTACGACGCTCAACAACACGATGAACATGTCCAAGCGATTTAATTAAATTTGATTGCTCAAGTGTAACGCGCATTTTCTGAAATACTCCCTGCGGAATTGCCTACCCATCATCACATAAATTTACGTGTATTTAGCTCTTTGACTAACCCATAATTGGGGAATTCTCATAAAGCATAGTAAAATAGGATATTGGTCTCTAAGAGTGCTAAAATATACCCATAAATGCAAGCACGATGATGCTTTATGCATAGGCTTTTTGGGGAAAACGCTACAACAATAAAAAATATAAGAATTATAAAATCAAAACAGAAAAATAAAAAAATCCGCTACTTTGTTGGTAGCGGATTTGAATAATTT
>CAZXZQ010000447.1:0-1752 GCA_964645215.1 uncultured Rhizobiaceae bacterium
GCCGCAAGGGCTGGCAGGCGAATTACGGAAAAGGTATTTACCATGGCTTCCGTAAACATTTTAGAAACTCAAGGTTTAAGCAAATCTTTTGGTGGCTTGAAAGCCAATAGCGATATTAATTTCAAATTATCGCAAGGTAAAATCACCGCTCTTATCGGGCCGAACGGTGCTGGAAAATCTACTTTTGTCGGCATGGTGTGTGGACGCATTCCTGCAACATTGGGACGCGTGTTTTTCGATGGTCAAGATGTTACAGCATTGCCAGTTCATAAACGAATTGGTTTGGGCATTGCTTACACGTTTCAAATCACATCTATCTTTCCGGGACTAACAGTTGAAAGAAATGTTGAGCTAGCGGTTCGTCGTGTGAGCTCTTCTTCAGCAAAAGGCATTGAAGAAAAAGTTTCAGCTGTATTGAAACGTATTAAGCTTGATGATCGCGCCTCTCAAAAAGCCGGTGATTTAAGTTATGGCCACCAACGCGTTTTAGAAATAGCAATGGGGCTTGCGCAAGACCCGAAGCTGTTCATTCTTGATGAACCGACACAGGGTTTGTCAGAGTCTGAGGTGGAAGAGTTTATTGCGCTTATTAAATCGCTCGCAGGCAATACAACCATCCTGCTGATTGAGCATAATATGGATGTTGTGATGAAGTCAGCAGATCATATTGCAGTATTAAATTTTGGTGAGCTACTCGCGGAAGGGTCGCCAAAGGAAATTCAAAATAATGAAGCGGTTCAAAGCGCTTATTTAGGTAAGTCGACGGATGCTTGAGGTTAAAGATCTACACGCCGCTTATGGCCAGGTAAAAGTATTGCATGGCATCTCGCTTGAAGTTTCGGCTGGTGAAATTTTATGCGTGATGGGCAGAAATGGCGCGGGTAAAACGACCTTGCTTAAATCAATTATGGGCATTCTAGATGCCTCCTCCGGTGAAGTGCTTCTTAATGGTGAAGTTCTCAATAAATTGCCTGCACATGAGATTCCCAAAAAGGGCATTGGCTATATTCCTCAGGGCAGAAGATTATTTCCAGAGCTTACGGTAGACGAGAATATCGAAATAGGCCTGATGACCCGTAAAGTGGATAGCGATACAAAAGAATGGGTTCTTAATCTATTCCCACGGTTGCAAGAACGACTTGGCCAAATGGCAGGTACACTGTCTGGTGGTGAGCAGCAAATGTTAGCCACCGCGCGTGCATTGGCACTTCGTCCGAAAGTCTTGCTTCTGGACGAACCAACAGAAGGGCTCCAGCCTTCAATGATTGAGCAGATTCGTAATGTGATTGTTCAGATGAAGAAAGAAGGCTTTGCTATCATATTAGTTGAGCAACGCATTGATGCTGTTCTTTCTTTGGCAGATCGCATTACCATGATTGAAAACGGGAAAAGTGCTGAAACATTCACCGCTAAGCAATTAGCTAAATCTCCAGGCAAAATTAAACATTATCTTGGAGTGTGATATTAGGTTTATACTCATAAATCTGATTGAAATGGTTTGAAGAAGGAATGAAATTTTGAGACCTACAGATGAAGCGCTTATCATTATTGATATCCAAAATGATTTTTGCCCGGGCGGTGCGCTGGCAGTAAACGAGGGCGATGAAATTGTTGCCGGTGTTAACGCACTCATGCCAGAGTTTCAGACCATTGTTTTAACTCAAGACTGGCATCCGCAGGGACATTCGTCTTTCGCGTCTTCGCATGAGGGGGCAGAAATTATGTCACTCATTGAAATGCCATACGGTCCTC
>CAZXZQ010000448.1:0-1737 GCA_964645215.1 uncultured Rhizobiaceae bacterium
CGATTTCCGCGTCAACGGCTATGTTGGCAGGGGCAGTGGCAACACCAACCTACGCTCAAAATTCGGACCTCTCAGTTGCAGAGGATGAAATCATCACAATTGGTACACGTCGCCAGCAACGATCAGCGGCAGATGTTATTGCACCCGTTGATGTTATTCCATCGACCGAACTTCTAAATCAGGCGCCAAATGATATTGCAGATGCTCTTCGTATCTCTGTTCCATCTTTTAACGTGAACACACAGCCTATTTCAGATGCAGCGACAATTGTACGTCCAGCGAATTTACGCGGACTATCTCCTGATAATACTTTGGTTCTCCTAAATGGTAAACGTCGCCACCGTGCCTCTGTTATTTCATTCCTAGGCGGCGGCATTGCGGATGGGGCACATGGACCTGATATTTCAGTTTTCCCATCTTTGGCCTTAAAAAACGTTCAAGTTCTTCGTGATGGTGCGTCATCTCAGTATGGTTCTGATGCGATTGCGGGTGTTATTAACTTTGAGCTTAAAGATGATGCCGAAGGCGGGATTGTAGAAGCTCGTTACGGTCAAACCTATGAAGGTGACGGAGAAAACTACCGCATCGCAGGAAACATTGGTCTTCCATTAGGCGATCGTGGCTTCGTTAACCTGACAGCAGAATATGGCGAAGTTAACGATACAATCCGCTCTATTGCCAGAGATGATGTCACTGCTTTGGTTGCAGCCGGAAACACAGCTGTTTTGGACCAATCCGTCAATACTCTAACGACAGATATTGATACAGTTCAAATCTGGGGACAACCAAATGTTAATGACGACATCAAATTATTTGTAAATACTGGCTTTGAAGTGTCTGAAAATCTTGAGCTCTATGCTTGGGGAAACTATGCTGAACGCCAAGTTGAAGGTGGGTTCTTCTTCCGTAATCCCACTAATCGGGGTGGCGTATTTAATGGCCCTCTACTTAATAATCTACCAGGTTCAGATCTTGCAACATTGGCTGAAGTATCAATCGTTGACGTTGATGGTGATGTCATTACCTCTCTGGGGGGCTTAGATGACCCTGATAACGCCGCTGTGGTCGCTCAACAGCTTGCGGATCAAGGTTTGCTAAGAGCAAACATAGTTGACTCAGTTTCAGTAGGAAATTTAGCAGGTTTAGACCCTACAGCATGTCCTGCGGGTCTTCCTTTAACATCAGGAGGAGGTTTACTTCCAGATGAAGGTGTTCTTGAACAACTAATACAAAGTGAAAACTGTTTCTCTTTTGCGGAAACCCTTCCTGGTGGTTTTGTTCCACGCTTTGGGGGTGATTATGAAGATATAGCCTTTGTGGTTGGTGCACGAGGTGATCTCGATTTCGGAACAGGTCTCGGATATGATATCAGTTTCGGTTATGGTCAGAACACAAATGAGTTCTTTATTAATAATACAATTAATGCATCACTTGGACCTGACACTCCACGTGACTTTACGCCGGGTGCTTATGAGCAAGAAGACATTAATTTCAACTTTGATCTCAACTATGGTCTGCCTATCTCGGGCTGGGCGTCTGATTTGAATATTGCGGCAGGTTTCGAATACCGTGAAGAAACCTTTACCATTGTGCAAGGTGATGATGCCTCATTTGCAATTGGACCTCTCGCAGCCCCGACAGATGGTTTCCCAACCGGACAAGGGTTTGCCTCAAGCTCTAATGGTTTTGGGGGATTTGTGCCTGCAGCCGCTGGCGCGTTCTCGCAAGATAACATTG
>CAZXZQ010000449.1:0-1722 GCA_964645215.1 uncultured Rhizobiaceae bacterium
ACTGGCTTTAAACGTGGCGGTGTTTGCTATCTGGCAAGTAGCGAAGAAAAACTTGCGAAACGCGAAGCGTGGCTTGATATCGCACGCGAGTGCCAGCTTGATACGCGAATGCTTTCAAAGGCCGAAGTTGATGAACTCATTAAACGTTCAGATAACCCAAATGCCCATCAATGGGTGGGTGGGTTATATACGCCGAATGATGCGCGTGCTGAGCCGTGGCAAGCAATTCCTACCATTGCTGAGTTGGCGCAGTCGGAAGGCGTTAGCATTATCGAAAATTGCGCTGTGCGCATGCTTGATATAGAGGCAGGTCAAGTTAAAGGCGTAGTCACAGAGCAGGGCAAAATTGCATGTGAACAGGTTGTGCTTGCTGCGGGTGCTTGGTCATCGCTCTTTGCGCGGCGCCATGGCATTCACATTCCGCAATTGAGTGTTCGCTCCACGGTTTGCGCGACAGAACCTTTGCCAGAAATTTATTCTGGCAATGTGGCGGATGAAACGCTTGCTTTTCGACGTCGTGAAGACGGTGGCTATAATTTAGCCGGTGGCGGATTGCATGATCTTTATATCGGGCCAGATGCGTTTCGCCATTTCTTTAAATATCTGCCTGTGATGAAAGAGCATTTGCCGGAGACGTCTTTCAAGTTTTCTGCACCAAAGGGTTTTCCTGATGCATGGAATACGCCACGAAAATGGGGAGCGGATGAAGTGTCGCCATTTGAGAAAATGCGTGTGTTAAATCCTGAACCCAAGAAATCACAAATTGAAGCCATTCGTGAAAACTTCGCCAAACGGTTTCCTGAAATTGGCAAGCCGCAAATTAAACTCAGTTGGGCCGGGATGATCGATAGCATGCCGGACATTATCCCGATTGTTGATCGGGTGCCGTCCTTGTCGGGCATGATAATCGCAACCGGTATGAGCGGTCATGGATTTGGTATCGGGCCGGGTTTTGGCAAAATCATCAGTGAAATGGCGCAGGGTAAGCAGGCAGGCTATGATATGACACGTTTCCGGTTTGACCGCTTCAGTGATGGCAGTAAAATTGTGCCGGGGCCGGGTATCTAAATGGCAGTCTTGCGATGAGCTATGGATTATATATCGGCAAAAATCTGACCTCAGATGGCCATGCATGGCTTGCTGGTTACGGCGATGAACCATCCTCTCACTGGCTTGAAATTATTCCTGCGCAAAACCATGAAGCGGGGGAAACCATTCCGGTTGGTGTTGGGCCTGAGGCAGATTTGCCGGGTGTTCGATTTAAAATTCCTCAAGCGCAAACCACGGCGCGGCATATTCGGGTTTCATATTCTTATTACAAGGGCGTTCCTGCACCGATCACTAATGGTGGGTTGAATGAACATGGCGTTGCTGTGCGGGATATATGGTCTACATCGCGTCACGAGCTAATTGCTATGACGCCGTCAGATCAACGTGGTCTTAATTATAGCGATCTTGCGCGTATGGTAATCGAGCAGGCGAAAACCGCACGCGAAGCAGTTGTCTTGATGGGGGATTTGATTGCGCAATATGGAGAAGCAAGCTATGGCGGTAATTCTCATCTGATAGCGGACAGTCAAGAAGCCTGGGTTGTTATCCAGTTCGCAGGCGGCAAAGGCCTATGGGCTGCAGAGCGATTGGGTGATGATAGTGTTCGCGCATCTCGCCCGGGCTACATATTGGAAGTGCCTGTAGAGGAACATAACCACCCGGACTTCTTAT
>CAZXZQ010000450.1:0-1716 GCA_964645215.1 uncultured Rhizobiaceae bacterium
GGCATTGCGCACGACTTTAATAATGTGCTGACGGCGATCATTGGATTCTCTGATCTGCTATTGAACAATCACAAGCCATCGGACCCTTCATTTCAGGACATTATGAACATCAAGCAGAACGCAAACAGGGCCGCAAGTCTTGTGCGTCAGTTGCTTGCATTCTCACGGCGTCAAACGCTTCGTCCGCAGGTGCTGCATTTGTCAGATGTTTTATTTGATCTGCGTATGTTGCTTGACCGATTGCTTGGTGAAAAGATTAAATTGCAGGTCACGCATGGTCGAGATTTATGGCCAATCAAGGCTGATATTTCACAGCTTGAACAGGTGATCGTAAATCTGGTCGTCAATGCGCGTGACGCAATGGACGATAAAGGCGAACTTCAAATTCGTACGCTCAATATCAATGAAGAGGATTGCAAGAAAAACTATCCTGATTATCAAGAGTTTGAAGCTGGTGAATATGTCTTGATTGAAGTTCAAGACAAAGGCACAGGCATGAGCAGTGAAGTGCTGGATAAGATCTTCGAGCCGTTCTTCTCAACGAAAGAAGTTGGTAAGGGAACAGGCCTTGGTCTCTCCACTGTTTATGGGATCGTAAAGCAAACTGGTGGCTTTATTTATCCTGAGAGTGAAGAGGGTGTTGGCACGACGTTCCGCGTGTTCCTACCGCGTCACATTGCAACTGAAAAAGAGATTGCAGAAGCCGAGCAAGAAAGTAAGCAACAAAAAGAAGAACCGGCAAAAGACCTCACTGGCAACGCAACTATTTTGTTGGTGGAAGATGAAGACGCGGTTCGTGCATTTGGTTCTCGTGCCTTAACTGCGCGTGGCTATGAAGTGCATGAAGCTGCAAGCGGGGTAGAAGCGCTTGAGGTTATGGAAGATTATGGTGACGAAATTGATCTTGTTGTTTCTGACGTTGTGATGCCTGAAATGGACGGACCAACTCTGCTTGGTGAATTGCGTAAAACCTATCCTGATCTTAATTTCATTTTTGTGTCTGGCTATGCGGAAGAAGCTTTTGCTAAAAACTTGCCGGAAGAAGAGCGTGAGAAATTTGGCTTCTTGCCTAAACCGTTCAGCTTAAAGCAATTGGCGACAACCGTGAAGGAAATGTTGGAGTCTGATCAATGAAACTCTTGATCCCTCCGCCCTTGCAAGGTCTTATTTGTGCAGGCCTAATATGGGGCGTTGCTACATATTTACCGCAATACTCAATCGACATTGAATTTAAGAGATACCTCTCTGCGCTGTTCTTTATATGTGGTGTTACGATTGATCTTTTGGCGCTTAGGATCTTTAGCAGAACGGGCACAACGGTCAGCCCATTTTCTCCTGAGAAAACATCCACTCTCATTGCAACAGGCGTATACCGTTATTCACGCAACCCGATGTATCTTGGCATGGCGCTCTTGCTTGTTGGGCTTACGATATGGTTTGGCACTATGCCCGGACTGGTTTTTATTGGTCTTTTTGTTTGGTCAATCACTGTATTCCAGATCAAACCTGAAGAAGCTATTTTGCAAGAGAAATTTGGCGATGCTTATATGGATTATTGCAGCAAGGTGAGGCGGTGGGTTTAAACTCAGCATTCACGAATTACGATGTAATATTACAGTAATATCAATAATTTATATCTATCAATTACTTAGGCTTTGAGTGTCAGATTTTGACTCTAAATCTTTAGACACTTTTTTTTGAATTCCTTCAACAGAT
>CAZXZQ010000451.1:0-1713 GCA_964645215.1 uncultured Rhizobiaceae bacterium
GCCCATCGATCGCAAGTGCCTGATCAAGCACATTTTCAAATTCATTGTCATGATTAACGGTAAAGGCTTCAACACCATACGATCGCGCCCATTGAGCAAAGTCTGGGTTCTTCATATTCGTGCCGGACACACGGCCCGGATAATCCCGCTCCTGATGCATACGGATCGTGCCGTAAACACCATTATCGCAGACAATGACTTTGATATTGAGGCCATGCTCGCAAGCAACACCAAACTCTTGGAAACTCATTTGAAAACACCCGTCACCCGCAAGCATAACAATTGTTTTCTCCGGATTGCGCTTTGCAGCCGCCACTGCCGCCGGCATGCCATAGCCCATGGAGCCGGAAGTGGGAGCCAATTGCGTTCCATACTGATAGCGGTAAAACCGATGCAGCCAAATCGCGTAATTGCCAGCGCCGTTGCATAGAATCGCATCATTTGGAAGCTTATCACGTAGCACAGTAATTGCATGGCTCATCGTAACATCACCCACCCCTTCTGCTGGGTTATCCGTCCATGCAAGATATGAGGTATGCGCTTCGTCGGCCTGAGATTGAAACGATTTAGTCGCCTCCTGCTCAAGTAATAAGCTTAGGAATGTTCCAGGCGTCGCATTGATAGAAATTTCCGGCGCGTAAATTCGCCCCAGCTCTTCAGCACCGGGATGCACATGTACTAACCCCTTGCCCGAACCCGGTATCTCCAGCAGAGAAAAACCTTGGCTTGGATTTTCACTAAATCGGCAACCAAGCAAAATGAGGCAATCTGAACTGGCAACACGTGCCTTGAGATCAGGATTAATTCCTAACCCCACATCGCCCGCATAATTGGGGTGGTTCGCATCCATCAATTGCTGTCGGCGAAAAGAGACGCCAACTGGCACGCCCCATACCTCACTGAACTGGCGAAGCATGTTAGCACATTCTGTAGTCCAGCGCGAACCGCCAGCAACAATCATCGGGGATTTGGATTTCTCCAAAAGTTTCACCAAACGCTCAACGTCACTACGTGTTGGCGCAGGATCCGCAACTTGCACATAAGGCGCATCAATATGCTCCACTACGTCGCGCAACATGTCTTCAGGCAAGGCAATCACTACAGGCCCCGGTCGACCGGACATCGCCACATGCCAAGCATGGGATAAAATTTCAGTTATACGAGATGGGTCATCAATCTCTTCAACCCATTTGGCAACAGAACCATAAAACGCACGATAGTCCATTTCCTGAAACGATTCGCGTCCGCGCATCTGACGACCAATCTGCCCAACAAATAAAACCATCGGCGTAGAATCTTGTCTCGAAATATGTACACCACTCGCCGCATTGGTTGCACCCGGCCCGCGTGTAACAAAAGCAACACCAGGGCGCCCTGTCATCTTGCCATCCGCTTCAGCCATCATGGCAGCACCGCCCTCTTGCCGGGCAACAACCGTCTCAATGCCTGAAGCATAAAGACCATCCAAAACTGCAAGATAGCTTTCACCCGGCACGCAAAACACACGTTCAACGCGCTGAGATTTAAGAAAGGAAACTAAATTATGGCCGGCTTTTGTCATATTCTTCTCGCATTGTAATACTTAGTATTCACAGGCTCTACTATTATTTAGTTGCCAGTAATTTGTTCTAATAATAACTTCATCCATTATAAATAAACGTAACTGATAAACACTATATATTTGATTTCACGTGTTGAATTATCTTTTATCAT
>CAZXZQ010000452.1:0-1660 GCA_964645215.1 uncultured Rhizobiaceae bacterium
TCTACTCAATTAAATTAAGTTGAATAATATGTGATCAAGCGTTGTTTCTAATTGGGGTAGATTGCCTATAATAAAGTAGAATCTGAACACCCAAGACATTCAGGAAAACAATATGTCATTATCGAAAACATCTCGGGCGAGCAATAGAATGCTAAAGATTATGACTGCTTTTGCAATTGCTATATCAGCGAGTTTCACAATTGCTTCGCCTTCCTTTGCCTATACTTTCAAAAACTCTATTCAAACGCAGTCGCAAGACGTGACGGAAACTAAAACTGCGGCTGAAAAACGTGAAATGAGACGTCTTGAAAGAGAGAAGCGTCGTAAAGAGCGTCAAGAAAAACGTAAGCAACGTCGTGGCACTGGTTTCGGCGGAAGTTTCTCCTAGCATATGCGTTTAACGCAACGTCCAAGTTTTAATGTATGGCTGGTCTGGATAGGGCTGGCCATTATTTTATTGGGTGCCGGTGTTTTTTTAAAAACAGCTGCACCGCATTTTGCATATGGTCTCGATTTAACAGAAATGCCCATTGTGGAATTTGCGAGCGTTTATGTGGCGCTTGGAATAGCTTTTGTTGCGGTTTTGCCCTGGCTAATTCGTCAAACGCACAGTAAACAAAGCAAACTTATATTCCTGTTTATACTTTTTGTTGGTGTTGCTGCACGCATTGGATTTATGGGAACGCCAACCATACTTGAAGATGATTATAACCGATATCTATGGGATGGCGCTGTAACCGCATCTGGTGAAAATCCATATAAGCATTCGCCTGATGAAATTCGCGAGATGCGACAAGAGGGCGATGTATACGATACGCTGATTAAACAATCAGGCGATGTATTTGACCGGATTAACTTCCCTCAATTTAGCACAGTATATCCACCTGCAGCACAGGCTGTTTTTGCTATTACGCATTGGATTGCTCCATTTAACTTAGATGCATTGCGTTTTGTGCTGTTTGTATTTGAGGCAGGGTGCCTCGCGTTTATTATTGCCATACTCAATCATTTTGGACGCTCGCCTTTATGGGCTTCTATCTATTGGTGGAACCCGCTTGTGATTAAAGAAGTTTCAAATTCGGCTCATATGGAACCGCTATTAATGTTGCCCGTGATGGCTTCGATTTACCTTGTTTTGAAACGGCGGTTGTTTTTCGCCTCTGTCATGTTGGCCATTGCGGCTGGCATTAAAGTTTGGCCAGCCATTTTAGCGATTGTGATCTGGAGACAATTGTTGGGTGATTTTAGAAAGCTAATTTTAAACGGTATGCTCTTTGGTGTAATTCTTGGGTGTATGGTTCTGCCAATCATCTTGGCGGGGTTGAGTGAAACATCCGGCTTTGTTGCTTTTGGTGGGCAATGGCAAGCATCTTCCGCCGCTTATTTAGTAAGCGAGTGGGTGACCAATCAAATTACACCATATTGGGTTGATGATTACCTTGAAATTCCGTTCATTAGCCGGGTTCTGCTCGGGCTTTTGTTAATTGGATTTATAGGCTCTATCTGTTTGCGTTACGCTGAGGATCCAAATGAAATGATCTGGCGCATGTTTCTTATCATTGCAGCAATTTATGTGCTGGCACCGTCCCACACACCTTGGTATTTTATTTGGCTAGCACCATTCCTGTGCTTTTACCCCATCCGTAGCTTTATGCTGGCT
>CAZXZQ010000453.1:0-1654 GCA_964645215.1 uncultured Rhizobiaceae bacterium
CCTCACATACAATGGGGCCAATGATTGCGGCTCAATATTTTTTAAATGAAATCAAGAATGGTGAATGGCCAAGACCTGCTGGCGAAAAAGTAGATCGCATCCAAGTTTCACTGCATGGTTCGCTCGCTTTTACCGGAAAAGGCCATGCGACTGATCGCGCTGTTATTTTGGGTCTTGCAGGCGAAACACCAGATAAAGTTAGCCCAGACAAAGTTAACCCAATAGTTGAACATGTCATCGCCCAGAAAGCAGTAAGCCCTGATGGCCATGAAACATATCAATTTGACCCTGAAGCTGACCTTATTTTTGACTATGAAGAACTGCTGCCCATCCATACCAACGGCATGCGGTTCAAGGCACTCAATCACCAAGGTGAAACGCTCTTGATGAAGGAATATTATTCAATTGGGGGTGGGTTTGTGGTTGACGAAAACCGGCTCAAAGAAATTGAAGCGCTTAAATCAACTCGTGTTGACCGTGTACCATACCCATTTGAAAATGCAGAGCAAATGTTGCAAATGGCAAAGGATAACAACCTTTCTATTGCAAATATGAAGCGAGCAAATGAAGAAACCAATATGAAATCAGACGTTCTGCAAGACGGGCTTGCAAATATCTGGAACACAATGCGCAGCTGTATTGACCGGGGCTTAAAAGAAGAAGGCAATTTGCCAGGAGGGCTGGAAGTTAAACGCCGCTCTGCCAATATCGTCAAACAGCTTGAAGCAGAATGGGGCTATAACACGCTAAACCCGGTTGCTGCGAATGAATGGTTGCAAGTCTTTGCGATGGCTGTAAACGAAGAAAACGCTGCTGGCGGTAAGGTTGTGACTGCACCAACAAACGGCGCTGCAGGTGTTATTCCCGCAGTCATGGCCTATTATCTAAGGTTCTTTCCTGAAACAACAATCGGGCAAATTGAAGACTTCTTACTTACAGCCTCTGCCATTGGTGGCATTATTAAACATAATGCCTCAATCTCAGGCGCTGAAGTGGGTTGTCAGGGTGAAGTTGGTTCCGCTTCTGCTATGGCTGCCGCTGGTCTTGCTGCCATTATGGGTGGCTCACCAGAGCAAATTGAAAATGCTGCAGAAATAGCGCTCGAACATCATTTAGGCATGACCTGCGACCCAATTGGTGGTCTTGTACAAGTGCCTTGTATTGAGCGGAATGGATTAGGTGCAGTAAAAGCTGTTACCGCCGCCTCTCTTGCTATGCGAGGTGATGGCACACATTTCGTCTCGCTTGATTCTTGCGTTAAGACCATGCTTGAAACTGGCCGCGATATGAGCAGCAGATATAAAGAAACAAGCCAAGGCGGATTAGCTGTTAATGTCGTTGAATGTTGATGCTTTGAGCGTGGCAGTTTGCGATGATTTATTCTAAAATGCTCTTATGTCTCTTAATCTCGTAAAATTATGTGTTGGCGTATCCGCAGTTGAGGAATTGCAAGCCTTAATTGATTTTAGATTAGAGGAAAAACGCCAGCGCGGTGTTAACAGCATTCAAACACATACGACGCGCATGGTACCAAAACGCGTTGAAGAGCTACTTGATGGCGGTTCTCTTTATTGGGTTATCAAAGGCAATGTGCAAGTAAGACAACATATCGTTGACATTTGCCCTTTCACAGACACAAAAGGCATAAAACGAT
>CAZXZQ010000454.1:0-1636 GCA_964645215.1 uncultured Rhizobiaceae bacterium
GCCAGAGCAGTTGAAAAAAGACATTCAGTTTGCGCATGACAATGTGCGCCGTTTTGCTGAAGTTCAAAAATCCACCATGCAAGATGTGGAGCTTGAAATCGTGCCAGGCTTGCTTGCCGGGCAAAAATGCATTCCGGTTGAAACCGCTGGCTGTTACATTCCCGGTGGGCGCTATAGCCACATCGCTTCTGCAATCATGACCGTGACAACCGCAAGCGTGGCAGGATGTAAGAACATCGTCGCCTGTTCGCCTCCACGTCCGGGTGTGGGCATTGCACCTGCCATTATTTACGCCTCTCATATTTGTGGTGCGCATACCATCCTTGCCATGGGCGGCGTGCAGGGCGTTGCCAGTATGGCGTTCGGCCTATTTGATCTGCCAAAGGCAGATATCCTCGTAGGCCCTGGCAACCAATTCGTTGCGGAAGCCAAGCGCATTCTTTTTGGCCGTGTGGGCATTGATATGTTTGCTGGTCCAACAGACAGTCTTATTCTGGCAGATGATACTGCGGATGCAGAAATCGTCGCGGTGGATTTAGTAAGCCAAGCAGAGCATGGCTATAACTCACCGGTTTGGCTTGTAACAGATAACGAACCGCTTGCAGAAAAGGTGATGGCTCGTGTACCTGAATTGATCGCTGATTTGCCGGAACTTAATGGCCAAAATGCAGAAGCGGCCTGGCGCGATTATGCGGAAGTTATTCTCTGCGATACACGCGAGGAAATGGCTGCAACATCAGATGAATATGCACCGGAACATTTAACCGTTCAGGCAGGTGATCTTGACTGGTGGCTAGGGCGATTGTCGTGCTACGGCTCGCTCTTCCTAGGTGAAGAAACCACTGTGTCTTATGGAGATAAAGCATCAGGCACCAACCACGTATTGCCAACCTCAGGCGCTGCAAAATATACAGGTGGCCTTTCCGTCCATAAATACATGAAGATTGTGACTTGGCAGCGGGCAACGCGCGACGGTGCAAAGCCAATTGCAGAGGCAACAGCTCGTATTTCCCGCCTTGAGGGGATGGAAGGTCATGCGCGCGCAGCGGATGTTCGCTTAGCAAAATATTTCCCAGATGAAGAATTTGACTTAACCGCGTCCGATTAGGGCGTTCATAGGAGTAGACCCAGAATGTCGATAGACAAGAAAATAGTAGACGATTTGGTCGCGAATGATGTCGAGTTCATTACCACCGTGCCATGTAAACAATTAGCCGGTGTGATTGAAGAACTCGACAATCGCGAAGACGTGTTTCACATCCCTTCCAACAAGGAAGATGAAGGCATGGGCCTTTGCGCTGGTGCTTTTATGGGCGGCAAACGTCCGGCAATCATCATGCAGAACACAGCAATTGGCGTAACGATTAATACGCTCGCAACGCTTATTCAATATTACCGTATGCCGCTACCGATGTTGATTTCCTATCGCGGTGAATTGCGCGAGCCGGTGGCCTGTCAGGTAGAAATGGCAGTGCATACTAAAGCGCTTCTCGCACAGATGAATATCCCAACCTACCACTTCCACAAACAGTCAGATGTGGAAGAGCTTGATATGATTTTGAAATATACCTTTATGTGCAACAAACCGGTTGCGATATTAACCGATGCAAACTTTTGGGGAGGCTATGGCGACCAA
>CAZXZQ010000455.1:0-1634 GCA_964645215.1 uncultured Rhizobiaceae bacterium
ATAGCTGGTCTTTACGCGAATGCATCCAAATATATTTTAAGAGATTTCTCTCCATCTTATTTCTTTTCTTCGCCCCAGGCAGTTACTCAAATTTCACTGTATTCTAATCAGAGTCTAGCATATTAGAAAGTGTTATATTGATCAATCAATTGAGATTGATATTGGCAATTATCTTCCGCATACTTAAATATACTAAATCCAGAGTCTCAATTATTTTTTCAGGAGCCTATTTTGAGCCAAGACGCCCTTATAACCCCCATTCGCGAATGGCTGATCGATAGTTCTCTGGGCAATTGCGATATTGTAGAAATGTTTGAGCAAATGTGCCTGAAGATTTTAAGTGTAGGCATTCCCATAAGTCGTGCGCGTCTATTTTGGCCAACCTTGCATCCACTCTTTCAAGCTGAAACGGTGAGTTGGGACACTAAGAGCTTTGCTAAACTTGAACAGTTTGAGCACCAAGATCAAGAGTCTGATGCATGGATAGCCAGTCCCTTAAAGTTTATGATTGATAATGACCTAGAAATGTTCAGACGCCAGCTTGTTGGTGAAAATGCACTTCTGGATTATGACTTGTTAGAGGAACTAAAAGAAAGCGGCTACACAGACTTTTTGGTGCTTTCATCTAAGCTTGAAGGTGTCGCGACAAGAAAACGTGATGGGTCGCAGAATAATGGCATCTTGGTAACGTGGGCTAGCAATAAGCCTGAAGGATTTTCTGCGGAAGATTTGATCTCGCTACAAAAGATACAAAGGCGATTTGCTGTTGCCTGTAAGACGGTTATCCAATCGCGAATTTCAAACAATATTTCTCAAACCTATTTGGGACGACGGGCTGCTAATTACGTGTTGGACGGTCAAATAAGACGTGGCGATGGCCAGCGCACAAGTGCGGTAGTTTGGTACTCTGATATGCGCAATTCAACGTCACTTGCTGAAACCATGCCGCCGGAAGAATATTTTGATTTGCTAAACTCATACTTCATGGCAACCGCTGAACCTGTTGTTAAACACGGTGGGGAAATTCTTGATTTCATCGGTGATGGCGTGTTGTGCATTTTTCCGTTTACTGGGCAGTCGGAATTACGAAAAGCAGCAGACGCGGCGAATAATGCGATTGATGATGCACTTATTGCTTCAGAAGAAATAAATGAGATACGCCGTTCACAGAAAAAAGAAACCTTCAATTATGGTATCGGCCTTAATGTTGGCGATGTCATGTTCGGTAATATTGGCATTCCCTCCAGGCTGACATTTTCTGTGATTGGCCCAACGGTAAATGAAGTTGCACGCATTGAGTCGATGACCAAACTTTTGCAGAGCAAAGTGCTTGCGGATAAAACCTTTGCTGAACTTGATAGTGAGCGCTGGAAATCGCTTGGCGAACACAAGCTGGACGGTGTTTTGGTGGAAAAAGAACTGTACAGTTTTCAGTGCACTTAAAAAATATTTCTTGAATATTTTCAAATTTCTGGAAAGCTGACTTCTATGTATTGGAGGTAGGCTATGACGACAATTGAACGTATTGAAGACGCGGATGTTTTAAAGGTCCGCGAGCATTTAACAGTCATGCCTGATACGCAATCTGTTGCGCAGTTTAAAGCAGGGCCGGGCATAGATAAGCTGGACCTCAA
>CAZXZQ010000456.1:0-1623 GCA_964645215.1 uncultured Rhizobiaceae bacterium
CGAGGAAATTACGATGTCCCTACCCATTACCTCGTAACCGCTGCAATTTTAGCAATTTGGCTCATCTGGCTCGCCGCTCGCGTTATTCAAATGCGCGGTAGTGCAAACATTATGATGGGTGACGGTGGTAATGATGCCTTCATTCGCCGTTCTCGCGCTCAAGGAAATCTAACTGAATATGCACCTATGGGGCTTATTCTCCTTGCCCTCGCTGAAATTCAAGGCGCTAATTACTGGCTAGTAGTGATCTGCGCCGCCGCGCTTGTGATCGGCCGGCTTCTTCACGGCTATGCGCTAAGCTTTACCGAGCACTTCAACTTCGGTCGCCTCTACGGTATGATTTTAACCTTCAGTGCAATTGCGATACTCGCGTTGACCAATTTGTATTTGACCTTCGTGTAACCAAAAAAAATGGCGGCCCTGAAAAAGGGCCGCCAGTTCATGATTTAACTATCGTTACGATGCATGTGCAAATAATTGCCAGGCAAAGACCAGAATACAAATCCAACCCGCACTGAAAATCATTGGGCGTATCGGGAATAGAGCTAGCCCAGAGATCATGCCGATTGCATGAGCTACACGAAGCCAGAAGAACAGAGCAACACACCAGACGGTAATTGTCGTGCTAACACCAACTTGGCTAGCAATTAACACCAGTATTGCCATCGGCACCAATTGCTCAATCAAATTCAAATGTGCTCTGTGCGCACGATGTATCCAAGCTGGATATGAACTTAAATCTCGTGGTCTGCGAAAATCATCATTAACGTCTTTCGGCTGATGGGATGAAGCTCCAATAATAAAGGGCATCCATAGGCAAGCAGCCAAAAGAGCGGAAAGGGTTAGATAAGTGAGTTCCGTGGTCATGACATTGAAACTCCCTTGATGCCTTCTCCTATTTCAAGAAACGACTTCAAACTCGCAGCCATCAACGACCAGCCTTGTGCAACGCCTTCCTGCCCTTCTTGAATATCAAAGTGCGTAATGGTGAGCTTGCATGCATTGCCTGCTTCCTCAATTTCATAGACACACCGCGAATGCGGCGCATCCGGTCCGAAGAAATGCGGTTCAAACATCATTTCCAAACGCTTGCCGGGATCTTCAGAAAGAACCTCAAAACTCAGCATTTTTGTATCATCAGGCAAGATGTAATTTACCCGGTTCCCTTGCGCTTTGACAGCATCTGGTGTTGCACCGGCGAAATGGTATTGCGGAACAAACTCAGGCTGCGTAAGTGCGGCCCACAATTTCTCCCGCGTTGTTTTGATAAACGTCTCCAAAATAAAGTCTGACTTATTCTTGTTGTCACTTCCTTCAAGTTTTGCCTTTAAGTCCAACACCATGCGGGACATCGGCTTTTGCACAAGCGGGTCGATCCAGCGGTCAATGACCTCTTGAAGCGGAACCGCGTTAAGGCAGTGGTATTTGAAGCGTCCGGACTTTCGCGTACCACCAAGGATGCTTCTTCAAGAATTTTCAGGTGCTTCATGACACCAAACCTTGTCATACCGAGCTTGCTTTCAAGCTCAGACAAAGTCTGACCATCACGCTCTCTCAACATGTCCAAAAGTTGCCGCCGGGTGTCATCACCCAACGCCTTGAATATTGCATCCATGGCTTTTT
>CAZXZQ010000457.1:0-1621 GCA_964645215.1 uncultured Rhizobiaceae bacterium
TGTCATTGGTTTCATATTATATGAGCATTTTCAGACACTTTATTTAATTATCTGTGCGGCAATCATCGCTTTGATACCATTGAATATTGTGGCTTTTGCTTATTGCCCAAAAATTCTGAAATGGGGAGCCCTACTACCGCAAATCATAGCACTTGGCCTAACCATATATTTCATCGGTAATAAGGAAGTAACGCCATTTTTTACAGACGATATTGCATATCAGTCATGCGTTGGAAATTTCGATCATGGAGAAGGAATTAGCGACTGTACGGCCCTGATTTATAAACTTGAAAATGAAGGCGGCATAAAGCTCAAGGATATAGAGAACACAAAGGGTGATTATTGGCTTGCAGAAATGCTTTCCTATCGAGGCCGCCATTATATTCGTAATAATCAACACATGTTCGGCAAAGGGGATTTTGCCCGCGCATTTTTGTTGCCGGAGGGTGGCGCTGTCGTTGCAGGTAATTTGGCTGAGGCAGGCTTTATCCGTCAGGAACTATTTGAGGCAGATTATGATAAAGCGCTTGCAGAATTAAAAGCGCTTTTGGTTCAAGAGAATGTACGTTCCCAAGATGAAGGCAGCAATTTTTTAAAAGCTCATTTTAGAAAAACAATTGAACTATGCCGCCAATCGACTGGCCGCGAAGAAGATAATTGTAGAGAGATTGTTGAGAAAGAAATTTCTGAAAACTAATGCGCTCGCGTAAGTTCCCAAGCGCTATGGGCCAGAATGGCGGATAAAACAATGCCGCCACCAAGCAATGTTTGATATGTGGGTACGTCTGCAAAAATAAGCCATACCCAGATAGGCGCAAGTACGGTTTCCAGCAGAAAGAAAATAGCAGCTTGTGGTGCAGGGATATATCTTGGCGCGAGTTGTAAAACAAACGAGGCCAGTGGAACCAAGATTAGTATATTAAAGACAAGCCATAACGGCTCACCTGGCATAATAGGGTTCAGCAACATGATAGGAAATGCAAATGTGGCACTGATCATGCCGCCGAGGCATCCGCTCAGCGATAGGTCTTTGCCAGATTGACGTGTTCGTACGAGCGTAAAAGCCAATGAAGTGGCTGCGATGAGTGCCGCCACATCGCCCCAAAATGTGCCACCCTTAAGCCCTTCGTTTACAATAATGCCAACACCCACAATGGTTGCAAATATTGCTGCCCACGTAATGAGTGAAGGGCGTTCTCCAATCAACTTCCAAGCAAAGAGTGCAGCTAGCATAGGGTTAAACGCAAGGATGAAAACCAGATTGGCTGTTGAGGTATTAAAGACAGCGATTGTGAAACAAATACTACTTATACCGAAAAGAATGCCAACTTCCACAAACCAGCGATCTCTAAAAGGGTTTTTTGGTGATTGCGTATATTGAGGGAGAAATAAAATTATGAAACCCAAAGTTATTGCAAGCCCAGTGCCTCGCAAAAACATAAACATCCAAGGGTCGCTCTCAGATAGTCTGATAACTGGGATGTCGATTGAAATTAGTAGTCCGCCCATTGCTGCAAGTGCAATGCCTAAGCCCGTGCGTGTTTGAATGGCAGACAAATATAAATTCCGTCAATGATATATGGGGTGATTATTCGTAGCGAATCCAGCCGGTAGCAGAAAG
>CAZXZQ010000458.1:0-1599 GCA_964645215.1 uncultured Rhizobiaceae bacterium
TATACATCTGATTCAAAATTTTAAAACCAGCCAAATTGCCATTTTGATATTGCAAAGTGAGAAATTTGAGCAATGTTTTTGGCAATTGTTCGACTTTTCAAAGTCTCAAGATTTATTGATAATTTTGTCCAGCGAAGAAGCGCATATGTTTTTCCGACAATGTAAATAGCCGATAGGCGATTCCATTTTTGGTTCAGGATACGTTTCGCATTTCGGGTAATTTCGGCAGTAATAATAGGCGCTTTACGGGGGACTCTTCTTGGCATCAATTCAAGCACCAAAATCAGTGGTCATGATAAGACCACACAAGTTCTTGGCAAATCCTGAAACAAAAGCTGACAATAAATTTCAATCCAGCCTCACAATGACGCCTTCAGAAGTTTCAACTACTGCACTTCATGAATTTGATACAGCTGTTAATTTATTGGAAACAGCAGGCGTCACAGTCCATGTGTTTGACGATTTAGGGGATCGCTTTACTCCAGACTCTGTATTTCCCAACAACTGGTTTTCGACCCACGCCGGTGGCCACGTGGCGGTATATCCCATGTTTGCAGAAAGCCGCAGGCGAGAGCGACGTTGGGATGTGATTGAGATGTTGAAGCAAAAATATCGCGTCCAAGATGTCATCGATTATTCTGGTCTTGAAGCTGATGACCTTGCCTTGGAGGGCACTGGAGCAATGGTAATCGACCATGTCGGCAGAGTAGCTTATGTCGCTAAATCCAATCGTGCCGACCCTGTCATATTAGAAAGATTTTGTACCAATTTCAATTTCGAGCCTATGGCTTTCAGAGCTGAAGATGAGACTGGTACGGCTGTATATCATACAAACGTCATGATGACGATTGCGACAGATTTTGCCTTGATTTGCCTTGATATGATCATTGATCCCAAACGGCGCGAAATGGTTGTGAAGCGCCTTAAAGAATCTGGCCATGAAATTGTTGATCTTAGTTTTATGCAGATCAGGGAATTCGCAGGGAACGCGATCGAACTAAGCAATGGCACTGACAAATTGCTGGCAATCTCAGCGCGTGCTTTGGATTGCCTGGATCAGGCTCAGCGCACTGTGATTGAGAAGTCCACGAAAATAATCCCGATATCTATTCCAACGATAGAAACTGCAGGTGGGTCAGTACGCTGCACCATTGCGGGAATTCATCTAGCGCGGCGGTAAGATTTTAAAATTTAGAAAGAGAAAAACATGTCAAATTCTACAGCACCTGGGCCTTCGCAACTTGCAATGGTTCCGTTTGTTAGCGTCGATAATATGATGAAAATTGTCAATACGATTGGCATTTCGCGCGTTCTGAGAGAAGTCGCGGATTATATTGAATCTGATTTTCAGCGCTGGGATCAATTCGACAAAACGCCGAGAGTAGCTGCGCATTCAAGTGAAGGCGTTATCGAACTCATGCCAACGAGTGATGGAGAGACATATGGCTTTAAATATGTGAACGGCCATCCTGCAAATATGGCTCGTGGTTTTCAGACAGTCACTGCGTTCGGTGTTCTGGCGCGTGTTGATACAGGTTACCCCATTCTCTTTTCAGAAATGACAGTGCTCACCGCTCTTAGAACAGCTGCATCATCTGC
>CAZXZQ010000459.1:0-1590 GCA_964645215.1 uncultured Rhizobiaceae bacterium
ATGGACCAGGTGGAGGCACTTGGTGCAGATATCATACTTGGCAATACCTATCACTTAATGTTGCGCCCCGGTGCAGAACGCTTGGCAACGCTCGGCGGGCTGCATAAATTTTCCACCTGGCAAAAACCGATCCTCACAGACAGCGGCGGCTTTCAGGTGATGTCCTTATCTGAACTACGTAAGATCACGGAAGAGGGCGTCACGTTCAAATCTCATGTCGATGGTGCGCGCTATGAGATGAGCCCTGAACGCTCGATTGAAATACAGGGTCTGTTGGGTTCCGACATTCAAATGCAACTTGATGAGTGTATTCAACTTCCAAACGAAGAAAAAGAAATCGAACGTGCAATGGAGTTGTCACTACGCTGGGCAGAAAGATGTGCGGTTAAGTTTGGTAATCAGCCAGAAAAAGCAATGTTCGGTATAGTGCAAGGCGGTGATAACGAGCGGTTGCGTTTGAAGTCTGCCGAAGAACTTTCTGCCATGAACCTCAAAGGATATTCAATTGGCGGCCTTGCGGTTGGCGAACCCCAAGACGTGATGCTGCAGGTTTTGGATTATACTGCAGCCGCATTGCCGGAAAACAAACCACGTTACTTAATGGGGGTCGGCACGCCGGATGATATGCTTGAAAGTATCGCGCGAGGCATCGACATGTTCGACTGTGTCATGCCAACGCGAGCCGGACGACACGGTCAGGCATTTACGCGGTTTGGCAAGCTCAATCTCAAAAACGCCCGCCATGCAGAAGACCATCGCCCGATTGATGAAGCTTCGGATTGTCCTGCCGCCAGAGATTATTCCCGCGCTTACTTGCACCACTTGGTAAAGGCTGGTGAATCACTTGGCGGTATGCTCATTACGTGGATTAATCTCCATTATTATCAGCAGCTTATGCAAGGCGCACGCGATGCAATTGAGGCAGGCCAATATGCTGATTACATGGCTGAATGCAAAGCCGGGTGGGCGCGTGGCGATATCGAAGTTTTGTGATTTTCTATGAAGTATGTTAACTTCTAGCCACTGAAAGTGGGAAAGCGATGAACAAGCATTTTGATAATAAATCAGCCAAGCGAGAAACTTTAGAAAAGGCACGCTCTGAGTATAATCTCGATAAGCAAGCTTGGCTCAAAGAAAATGCTGAGGCGATTAGGGCAAAAAATAAGTGGGTTGAGGAAAATGGAATTCCGTTCCAGCAGTTGAGAGCAAAGCCTGAACTTATTGGTTGATTGTGTAACTTTGCGTTAGAATCATGGCATAATCGAGTTCGTCATCCCGGTTGCCATGCAAACCGGGATACATTAACACCCAATACTTGCGTAGGCAAAACATCTATAATTGCGGAGCAAATCGCTAACTCCATTCCAATCACTATTTAGTTGGATGGGCATAATAGATCCCGGCTCACAGTAGTGGCCGGGATAACGGTGGATTGTTTGTTGCCCGTGAGGTTTGAAATATTATGTACAAGATGAAAAACGGCATCAAACGCCATCCTGAGAAGCGTTGGAATTTACCAGACCGAGTTTTCTTTGCACATGGTGGTTGCCATATTCTTGCCGGAGAATTTCTCAAAGTTCTGCCATTGTC
>CAZXZQ010000460.1:0-1575 GCA_964645215.1 uncultured Rhizobiaceae bacterium
TATTTTCGCCAATATCGGCATTACATTTTTTATTTTCATCATTGGATTTGTGATTGGGATTTTCAACACGGGCGGGAGCATTGCTGCAGCCACTATTCAAGGCCTTGGCTCAGCCTATGGTAATATCGGCTATATGGGTCCCGCAATTGCTATTCTGGCATTTGGCGAAAAGGCTGCCATCCCGGTAGCCATAATCTTCTGCTTCGAGAACATTATGCACTTTGCAATCGCACCAGCAATGATGGCAATCTCAGGCCAAAAGAAGCAGACTGTTTTGCAACTCTTATGGCAAATTGTTTCGAGCATCATTTTTCACCCCTTCCTTGTTGCAACAGCAATCGGCATCATAGCTGCAGCTCTCATGTACCAGCCGCCAGTGCCTGTCGCCCGATTAATTGATTATCTAGCGCAAGCTGCAGCACCTTGCGCACTCTTTGTTATGGGGGTGACGATAGCACTACGCCCAGTTAGGCGCTTTCCATGGGCGCTTACGTATATTGTGCCGTTAAAGCTCATCATACACCCACTGCTCATGTATGTAGGCTTGAGTTATATTGGTGACTTTGACCCGCTATGGGTACAAACTGCCGTGATGTTGGCAGCACTACCACTTGCAACCAACGTATTCGTCATTGCACAACAGTATAATGTATGGGTAGAGCGCGCGTCTGCCAGTGTCATGGTTAGTACGCTCATCTCTGTTCTAACAGTTTCCGTCTTTCTTTATGCAATCACCCAGGGCGTATTACCAGCGGATTTGTTTTGAGGACGTTTATTTTTGAACGGTAAGTGTGTGGACAGATTTTCATCCAATCGACGAGATGCATTTCTAGCTAAGCAGGAATATTTTGTTCAATCGGCATTTATGACCTAGTGATTATTAGGAATAGTCTTCTCCCATGGCGGCGTTCCTGCAAATTTTTCAGCCATGAAATCAATTAGGGCGCGAACTTTAGGGGACAAGTTTTTCTTTTGCGGATAGATAGCAACAATGTTTGAACTCTCATCAACGTAATCAGGAAAAATCTGCATAAGGCGTCCGGTTCGTATATCTTCACTCACTAAATAAGTTGGCATACGTGCAATGCCTAATCCCGAGAGAACCGCATGATAAATTCCGTCAGCGCTGTAGGTTTCAAAATTACTGGTTAAATTGACTTCAGATTGTTTAGCTGAACGATCAACAAACCATTCATTCCAGCTCTCAACTGTAGAAAGTTGAAGACAATTATGATGTTTAAGGTCAGAAAATTGCTTTGGAATACCAAATTCCTTTAAATATTCAGGCGCAACGCAGATTATTCTGCGGTTTTTTGCAATCTTTTTGATAATATCATTTTCATTCTGCAATTGCTCTGAAAACCTGATAGCCAAATCAATATTGCTATCTACTAAATTCACACTACGGTCTGTAAATTCTAGCGACAGTGTTATTTCTGGATATAGAGAGAAAAACTCTGGCATAGCTGGCAGTAATTGAGCTTTACCAAATGCTACAGTTGTAACAACTTTTAATTGTCCACTTGGGGTAGCCGTTAAAGAACTTGCAAATGTTTCTGCTTCTGTAACTCGTTC
>CAZXZQ010000461.1:0-1571 GCA_964645215.1 uncultured Rhizobiaceae bacterium
CGTGGCGTTCTCAAATGAGAGCCATATTAAAATTAGTCGGAAGGTTTTCGTTTGAAAACGCCGCATGTTTAATCACAGCACTGGCCGAAAGGAACGAGTGAATATACCAACATGGCCGTCATCCCGGCTCATAGTAACGACGGAGATGAAGGAGAATTGGAGTGCTTCCTCCACCCTCGTGGCCAAACAAAACCAACAAACCCAATTTGCATTAATATAAAATTTGCAATAATATCGTATGTATGGGGCTTAGTATTAGTATTGAGTAGTGTGTAATATGTCCTTAGTAAAAACGCATAGCCGTAAAGTATTCAGCGCAACTTTTTTATCCGCAAGCATTTTGGCAATGCCAGCTTTAAGCGCGGATAAAGACCCTCTTCACATTGTAGTATCACTGGCAGACCAGCAGTTGAAAGTGTATCGCGGGCTTGAGAAAATTGCTCAATCCAACATTTCTTCTGGCAAAGAAGGACATGCCACACCAACGGGCATTTTTACAATTCTCCATAAAAACCGGAAGCATTTTTCAAACATATATGACAATGCCCCAATGCCATTTATGCAACGCTTAACATGGTCTGGCATAGCCTTGCATGCATCGAATAGCGTGCCGAATTATCCAGCCTCTCATGGCTGCATTCGCATGCCGCATGATTTTGCAAAAAAACTGTTTGGTATGAAAACAAATGGAATGCATGTGATTATTGAAAAAGAGCCACAAGCGCCTGAACTCTTGAGACATACCAACCTGTTCAAGCCGACCAAAACTTGGAAGGTTTCCAAAAAATACGATACATGGGTGAACAAGCATATTGATGATAACAATTTTGGATTGATTGTCTCTGACCCAAATAGACCGGTGCGCATTTTAATTACGCGCCGCACAGAAAAAGAAGATTTGCTGGAAGTTCAGCGCCTATTGCAAGACCTGAATTATGACATTGAAAAAGTTGACGGCCTCATGGGTCCTAATACGTGGAAAGCAATCGTAAAATTTCAAAAGGTAAATGGGCTTAAAGAAACCGGTAAAATCGACACTGCCATGCTAACCGCATTATATGAGCGCGCGGATGAGCGTATGCCCGCTAATGCTCGCATCCTGGTGCGGCAGAACCAAAAACCTCTATATGAAGGGGCTGCAAATATTTTGAACCCGGAATTACCACTTGGTTCGCATCTTATTTCGACAACTGGATTTGATGAAAAAACCTATGAAACCGGTTGGATGGTGATGAGCTTGCAAGACAGAGTTCAAAGAAGGCTTAATTTGGCAAGTGGCAAGCAAGTTATTCAGTCCACTGCGCGTCACCCGGTTCTGCGCACGTTAGATCGTATCAAGTTAAATGATATAACGCGTGATGTGATCTCACGCCTTTTGACACCTGGTTCGTCATTTGCGATATCGGATAATGGCATAAGCATTGAGACAAATGATAAAGGCACAGATTTTATAGTTCTGACAAAGCCAAAACCGCTAAATCTTGCGTCGAATTAAGTGACTCAAGTCGCTTTTGGGCTGGAAGCACTTTTGTTTCTCGATTATGGTTTAAAACCAATTTAAAAACAAGAGT
>CAZXZQ010000462.1:0-1563 GCA_964645215.1 uncultured Rhizobiaceae bacterium
GGCGTTTAATGCATTAAATGCAAAACGCATCGCCGTGCTGACACCGTATCGGGCGGACGTGAACGCTCAGGTTAAATCCTACATAGAAGGCGCAGGATTTGAGGTGAGTGTGTTCGGTTCGTTTAATGAGGAGCAAGACCCGATTGTTGCACGCATTGACGATGAGAGCCTTTCCAATGCCATTGATCAACTGCTTGCAGCTGCTGATGCGGATATGGTGTTTGTGTCCTGCACCAGCGTTCGAATGATGCATATGGTGGCAGAACTTGAAGCAAAACACGGCTTGCCTGTTACATCATCTAACCATGCACTATGCTGGCATGCGATGCGCCTTGCTGGCGATGAACGCAAATTGCCTGAGTGGGGCAGGCTTTATAGTCTTTAGTGAATATCGCCGCCCAATGCTTCCATCACCATTTTCTGGAAGTGATGCACAGCATGTTCTGAAAGTTCGGTCTGATCTTGATCCACAACAAAGCGGCCCTGATTATAACCCTTGGATTGCAGGCCTTTTTGAACGCTCTCGCACAATGAAATATCTTCAGGCTGAAGCACGTCTTTTTGATAATCCATTGCTTCTTGCAACTGGGGGGAAGGTGTTTCGCTTTCTGTGAACCAGTCTTGATGTTCAATCGTATTGCCAAGACCGTCTGGGATCATTTGCAATGTGGAAATATTGGTTTCACCCGGATATGCCCATATTGTCAGGTTTGGCCATAAGAACCAGCCGCAATAGCCAAAATCAACGTCGCCTTTTTCAAACGAAAATGCGTTTGCATCCATGTTCTTAACGTTGTCAGAGACGTGGCTTGAATAAATGCCTTTGCAATAGCTGCGGTATGTGTCCATGTCTACGAGATCAACAAAGTCTCTGTGTGCTGGGTCGCAGTGATAGCATTCAAGAAAGTTATCAATGAGTACTTTCCAGTTTGATTTTACATGGAATGTGTCGCGTTGCGCAAAAACGAGATCATCAATTTTGGGACAATATTTGCGAATTTCTTCTTCAAGACTTTCGGCTTGCTCAGACAATGGTTTGGCGTTTTCATCAAGGTTGACGAAAATGAAGCCGCAAAAGCTTTCAACACGAACAGGTTTTAAGGAGAAATCGCATTTGTTGAAATTGAGGATGTTTTCTGAGTTCCGCGCGGCCTTTAAAGTTCCGTCCATATCAAAGCTCCACGCATGATAAGGACAGACGATCAGGTTTTTCTTGCCGGCACCTTGGACAAGTTCGTGGCCACGGTGAGGGCAGACATTATAAAAGGCTTGCAATTCGCCTTTACGATCTCTTGATACAAATACAGATTGGTCGTGAATTTGTGCGGAGACGTATTGGCCGCTCTCTCTCACCTGTGATTGGTGGCAAACGTAGTACCAATTCTTATAGAAAATAGCTTCTTTTTCCGCTTCATATATTTCCGGTGCGTTATAAAATCGCGCTGGCATCGTAAATGAAGTTGAAGGATCTGCGCAAAATGGCTGATCTCCGGGCTGAATTTTTATAATTGGTATATTCATGATGCTCCCTTAGTTAAACTCTATGAACGTTTTTTTGATCTA
>CAZXZQ010000463.1:0-1562 GCA_964645215.1 uncultured Rhizobiaceae bacterium
GTGTCACTAATATTACATGTATTAATTTTAGAACAATAGTATTACAACATCAACCCGCAGCTTGATCCGTTCGGCAAAATACCGGAGTTTAAGTATTGCGCTGCGAAGCAAGCCGAGGCTGCTGAGTAGCAATCAGTTTTACGTCATCCCGCGACTTGATCGCGGGATCTATGGTGATTACAACGACAGCAGATACCGTGGCAAGCCACGGTATGACTCAAATTTTAGCAAGGAAAAACTCATGATTGCCGTAATTTTTGAAGTTGAACCAAAATCAAGTGAGATGGGTAATTATCTAGACATTGCTGCCACTTTGAAACCTGAGCTTGAGAAAATTGATGGCTTTATTTCTGTCGAACGCTTTGAGAGCCTAACCAATAAAGGTAAAATTCTTTCCGTGTCGTTCTTTCGCGATGAAGAGGCCGTTCAAGCGTGGCGCGAGACTGAGGAACATAGAGAAGCTCAATCTGCAGGCCGGAATGGCGTTTTTAAGAATTATCGCCTACGCGTTGCGAGTGTAATTCGAGATTACGGCATGGACGAACGTGACCAAGCGCCCGACGATAGCAAAGAAGTGCATTCGCAATAGCGGTTGAAAAAACGCCCTCACAACAATTTCATACTTTATGACTGTTGCCATTTGTGCGTCAGCGGAATAAACCTTTAGAAAATTCCTCCATTGATTTTTTACAGGTATAAATTTCATGAACATTCACGAATATCAGGCTAAAGCACTTTTGAAAGCAGAAGGTGCTCCGGTTGCACTTGGCGTTCCAATTCTTTCTGCGGATGATGTTGAGGCTGCCATCGAGGCGCTTCCAGGTCCGCTTTATGTGGTTAAAAGCCAAATTCACGCTGGCGGCCGTGGCAAGGGCAAGTTCAAGGAATTGCCAGAAGATGCAAAAGGCGGCGTGCGCTTAGCGTTCAATCCGGACGAAGTTCGCTCGCATGTAAAAGAAATGCTGGGCAATACGCTTGTTACCAAACAAACTGGCCCAGCTGGTAAACAGGTAAACCGCTTATACCTAGAAGATGGTGCTGATATTGAGCGCGAGCTTTATTTGTCGCTTTTGGTTGATCGTGAAACAGGCCTTGTATCCTTTGTGGCTTCTACAGAAGGCGGCATGGACATTGAGGCGGTTGCAGAAGAAACGCCTCACCTTATCCATACAATCGGGATTGATCCTGAAGCAGGTTGTACACCAGAAAATGTTGCTGCTTTGAACGCAGCCTTTAAGCTGGATGGCGATGCGGCTAAAGACGGCGAAACGCTGTTTCCGATTCTCTACAATACGTTCGTAGACAAAGACATGAGCTTGCTAGAAGTAAACCCACTCATCGTAATGGAAAACGGTCACCTTCGTGTGTTGGACGCAAAATGCTCATTCGATGGGAATGCTGAGTTCCGTCACCCAGAACTTCAAGAACTGCGCGACCTTTCAGAAGAAGACGAAAAAGAAGTCGAAGCTTCCAAATATGACCTTGCTTATATCGCACTTGATGGTGATATCGGCTGTATGGTGAACGGTGCTGGCCTCGCGATGGCAACGATGGATATTATT
>CAZXZQ010000464.1:0-1549 GCA_964645215.1 uncultured Rhizobiaceae bacterium
CACCGGGACCACCAACAAAACCTAACCCACCACGTTGGCGCTCAAGGTGTGTCCATGATCGAACAAGCCTGCCTTTTTGATAATTAAGATGGGCAAGCTCAACCTGCAACGTGCCTTCTTTGGTTTGGGCGCGCTCTCCAAATATTTCCAGAATAAGACCTGTTCTGTCCAGTACTTTACAGTTCCAGGCTTCTTCTAAATTTTGCTGCTGTTTTGGGGAGATTGCATGATCGATAATCGCAAGACCAATATCCGACGATTTTATGATGCCTGTAATTTCATCTACTTTGCCGCTACCAAAAAGCGTGGCTGGCTTGATGGCTTTAATTGGAATAATGCCGGATTCGATCACATCAAGTGATATAGCGTTAGCAAGGCCAATCGCTTCCTCAAGACGTGCATTATTGTTTCTTGGATTTAATTCTGCAAATACAGGAACGAGCACAATCGCCCTTTCAGGCTTTTGATCGTGCTCAGCTTCCCAGGCAAATTTTTCTGATGAACCGGTTTTGCGATCGCTCAAATGTAAGCAACCTTTTTAGCCATAATGATTTTATTCATCATCATCAGTAGTTTTGTCGTTCATTAAGACTGGTGCACCAGGCATAATGGTCGATATCGCATGCTTATAGACAAGCTGAGAAATACCATCACGTTTCAACAATACGCAAAAATTATCAAACCAGCTAACATTGCCGTTAAGCTTTACGCCGTTTACTAAGAATATTGTGAGAGGGATTTTTTGTTTTCTTACTTCGTTTAGAAAAGCATCTTGAAGATTTATATTTTTTTCACCCATGAGAGTATGCATCTTTCATTCTTATTTGTTTTATTAAAATGCGGATTCATATATTTTGCCACACCATTATTTTTTACTCGAACCAATCGAGCCCCATCAGAACTATTTATAGATTGCTATCTTAAATATTTGCAAGGGTAAAATTCTGGGGCCGACAATTATTTATCGCTTTGAAATGTGGCAGATTTATCTCGTTTTACGAAAAATCATTGATAGACTGACAAGCACAGCAACCACCTCTAATCGCCCCAAGAACATAATTAATGAAAGAAAGATTAGTTGAAACTGTGACATCTCATAATATGCGGGCCATCCGTCACTAATAGCCGGTGCCCAGTTAGGGCTGTAAAGCGGTCCTGCATTGGTAATACTGGCAATTGCCGCCGTAAACGCTGCTTGAAATGAGAGGCCAGAATAAGCCAATAGACATGTAGATGTGGCAACACATACGATGAGAATGGCAAATAACCCCCAGATAGATTTCATAAACTGCAAATCAAAATTGATCGTGCCTATGTGTATGGGACGAACAGAATGCGGATAAATAAGCTTTAATAGTTCATACCGCGCCACTGAAAATATTGCGCCAATGCGGAAAAACTTAATACCGCCTGCTGTTGAATAACACCCTCCTCCAATGAATATGAGCAGTATAATCAAGACTGGATTAAGAATTGAAAATAGCCCGATGCGTGATTCCATGCCTGATGTGCTAACCACACTGGCAGCATTAAATAAGCCTTCTGCAAT
>CAZXZQ010000465.1:0-1543 GCA_964645215.1 uncultured Rhizobiaceae bacterium
GTTTATTTTATTATATTCTGAGGATGTTACCAGATAGACCCGAATTAATTTCTAAACTGTAAATTCGCATTAATTTGACGCCGAGAAACGGACGACAAGGCGGATGCCTTGGCGAAAAACAAACAAAGCTGTAACCGGGATTACGTACGATTGGGATGGTCGCCCTTAACTCGCAGAAACTTGAACATACTTATTAGAATATTGGGTTATAAACCTCACATTGGAGAACTTTCATGCGCTCAATTTTTGTATTTATATTCATATCTTTTATGGCCCAATTAGCCTTGCCAGCCGCAGCAGAGAAACGCGAACCATTCTATGGAAAATGGGGCACAGAAAACCAGTGCGCCCGCGAGCCGATCAAGCCTGGCGGAACATTTCTGGCAGAACCTTTTGAAATAAGCCACGGCTGGCTTAAACATGGCCAATTATGGTGCAGACTGACGTGGCTGCCAATTGGAACACGCGAAAACGGAATATTTACAAATGCCCGCGCGCAATGTGGTGAAGATGCCGTTCGGGACTATCTAATGCGCTTCACACTATCCAATGATAAAGAGCTTACATTAAGTTGGGATTTGACAACATCAAAAGGCCCCTTGAAGCAATGTTCAGAGTCTCAAAAGATAAATTAAGTAGGGTTTACTAATTTACGCTCATCGTTTCGAGATCATCAATTGTAATATTATCAGAAATCTCTACCACTGACGCAATCATGGGTGACTGATCTGGAAGCTTACATGGCAGAATGAGGCGTCGGTAATAAGCTCTAACATTTGTCCCCATTTCTGGGCGCGGCAATTCCATACTGACATGCTCATATAATGGGGCACCTTGAAGAATTGCTTTGCGATAAGAATCCGTGATCGTATCATCGGCTTTTGTCGATACTGCGGTTGAGGATAAAGGGATTCCAATCGCAGAAAGGCAAGACTCTTTACCAAGCCAATCCATAATTGCTGCCTTTCCACCAATACCCATTATTATAAATTCATCATAGTGCTGGCGAGCCAAAATTGCATTCTCACAAACATGTGCAAGCTCAGAATTATTAAACTGTCCTTCAGCAGATAGCCAAGATTGCATCATAGTTTTCAAATAAGGCGTATCGCTCTCCCAAAGACAATTTAAAGGGTGCTGTTGATAATAACATGGCGCATCATGCTTGTTTGAAAAACCGTTTACAAACTCTTCCGCATGTTTGTCAGACACTGACATAATATCTTCACCCTGACGCAGCCAATGCTTTACTTCGACAGCCCATTTTTCAGCTTTCGCGGTGAGTTTATATCGATTGTGCGTATCAAATTCCAACAGCTTGTAACCACACAATTCTTCTAAATCTTTTAGGCGGTTTTGCAGCGTTACACGACTAATGCTCATCTTCTTCGCAGCTTTGGTGATATTGGGAGTATCAGCAACTGCCAAGAAAATTCTGAGTAGAAAAATTAGGTTTCTAGGTAATTTTGTTTGCACGACGAATAAAATACAGGGGCTTGAATAAATATGAATTTCAATAGCACTATATAAAAAACTTTACACC
>CAZXZQ010000466.1:0-1534 GCA_964645215.1 uncultured Rhizobiaceae bacterium
ATTGAAATCCCTCGCGGGCTTCTTCGTCATTCCACGCAATCCGCATGCCTTTGCCGCCGCCGCCAGCGGAAGCTTTGATCATAACCGGGTAGCCGATTTCATTTGAAATTTTGCACGCTTCGTCGGCATCTTCAATCAGACCCATATGGCCCGGCACGGTTGATACGTTCGCTTCTTGTGCGAGTTTTTTGGATGTAATTTTGTCGCCCATGGCTTCAATTGCGCCGACCGGCGGGCCGATGAACGCGACATTGGCTTTTTCAAGCGCCTCTGCAAATTTAGGGTTTTCAGATAGGAAGCCATAGCCCGGGTGCACCGCTTCTGCGCCGCTTTCCTTGATTGCAGCCATAATCTTATCAATCACGATATAGGATTCATTGGCTGGTGGTGGGCCGATATGAATGGCTTCATCTGCCATCTTTACATGGAGCGCATTTGCATCTGCATCAGAGTAAACAGCCACAGTGGCGATGCCCATTTTCTTGGCAGTTTTGATAACGCGGCAGGCAATTTCGCCACGATTAGCTATAAGTATTTTCTTGAACATTATTGTGTCAATTCGTCATGCAGTTTCTGGTGTTTATCTTCTAATTCTTTGTCGCCAAGCGCTCGGGCAACTTGCACCATACCTATATGGGCAGGTTGATATTTAGGGTCTATTGATAGTGCTTCTTCGAAAAGTGGTTTGGCGCGTTCTGGCATTTTACGTTCTTCCAAAACGCGAGCATGGTCTGTGATGAGGCGCGGGTTTTGCCCGATGCGAGACTTGGCTTGATTGAACCAGCGTTCGACTTTGGGTAGTTCGTCGCCGCGAATATGCGTGGCTACAGCAAAGCCCCAATAAAGGTCCGCAAAATCCATATCGATGAGCCATGCTTGATTAAACCGGCGGATAGCTTGATTGGGGTCGTTCTTGCCAATTTCTGACCAACCTAGCCGTGTTGCAAATTCGGCCGCAGTGCGCTTGCCGCCAGCAAGCTCAATGGATTTCTCTACGAGCTCAGCATCATTTTGCTTGTCAGCTTCTGTCTTAACACTGCCTTCCCATAGCGGTTCTGGCTTTGCTGTAAATTGCGCATGGGCAGGAAGCAAAAATAAACACAGTATTAGAATAGCATGTAAGAATTTCATTTATTGATCCTCACAACGGAATGTTGTCGTGCTTCTTCCAAGGGTTTTGTAAATCTTTGTTCTTCAAACTCGCGAAGGCGCGGGCGATGCGTTTGCGGGTGTTGTGAGGGATAATGACATCGTCGATAAAGCCCATCTCGGCAGCCACAAATGGGTTTGCAAACCGATCTTCATATTCCTTGGTACGGGCGGCGATTTTTTCTTCGTCTCCCAGTTCCGAACGATAGAGAATTTCCGTTGCACCCTTGGCGCCCATTACGGCGATTTCTGCTGATGGCCATGCGTAGTTCACATCACCGCGCAAGTGTTTTGACGCCATTACATCATAGGCTCCGCCATAGGCTTTGCGCGTGATGAGCGTTACTTTTGGTACCGTTGCTTCGCCATAGGCAAAGAGAAGTTT
>CAZXZQ010000467.1:0-1512 GCA_964645215.1 uncultured Rhizobiaceae bacterium
CATGATGCTATTCGCTTATTTCGACACGTTTTTCTATTACCAAAACAAGTACGATTTCCTGCTGAATTGGGTGTTGAGGTGGTTCCCAAGCTTGAGCCTTTGCCAGAGTGGTTTGCCAATCGATTGGTGCCCGATGAGATTACTATTGTTGCAAAAGGTTTGAGTGATATTGCTGATCAAATCGAAATAAAAAATGTTGCCATTGATCACATTTATGTTTCAGCGATAAGACTTTTGCTTCTTCACCGCTGGCGCAAAATGGCTTTAAGAAGTTCAACATGGGCGCATATTTCAATTTTCCCAAACGGTGCTATGGCATCCTGTCATAAGAAAGTTACGAGGCTTTTGAATGAGCTACCAAAACCTAAGCTCGACTAAAATTTCATTAATCACTAATAAGGCATTTGCCTTTGACATCGTCTCCTCCATACGTTTACTTTGTTTGTAGTCAAATATTTATAAGTGACAATTTGGGAGGACAAATGTCTATAAAACGTAACCTGATGAAATCGGCTGCCATTCTTGGCTTGACGATAGCGTGGGCTTCAGCTGCAACTGCTGAAGAAATCACAATCGCAACTGTAAACAATGCCGATATGATTACCATGCAAGAGCTTGCGCCGCAGTGGGAAAAAGCAACAGGTAATACAATTAATTGGGTCGTTCTTGAAGAAAATGTACTACGTCAACGTACTACAACAGACATCGCTACTGGCGGTGGTTCATTCGACATCATGTTCATCGGTGCGTACGAAACTCCGATCTGGGGTGCTAACGGTTGGCTTACATCTTTGAATGACTTTGCGGATGACGCCGATTACGATCTTAATGATGTTTTCCAATTAGTTCGCAATGGTCTTTCTGCTAAGGGCAATCTTTACGCTTTGCCACTATATTCTGAAACATCATTCACGTATTACCGCACAGACATTTTTGAAGCTAAAGGCATCAAAGTGCCGAGCGAGCAGGTTACTTACACTCAGTTTGCTGAAATGGCGGCTAAGGCACATGATCCAGACAATGGCATTTTCGGAACATGTCAGCGCGGTAAAGCCGGCTGGGGTGAGAACATGGCTTTTGTCGGCACTGTTGCTAACGCATTTGGTGCAGACTGGTTCGACTTGGAATGGAACCCGCAGCTAGACTCTCCGGAATGGAATGCCGCACTTACTTATTATGTAGACTTGATGAAAAACTCTGGCCCTCCAGGGGCTTCAGCAAACGGTCACAATGAGAACCGTGCTTTATTTAAAGACGGCAAGTGTGCAACTTGGATTGATGCAACATCTGCAGCTGGTGACGTTCGTAACCCTGCAACATCAAGTGTTGCTGACAAAACGGGCTTCTTCAAAGCACCTAAGCAGGTGACTGATAAAGGTACAGGTTGGTTCTGGTCTTGGGCGCTTGCAATTCCTGCAAGCTCTAAGAAAGTTGACAGTGCCAAGAGCTTCCTAAAGTGGGCTACTTCTAAAGAGTATTTCACTCTGGTTGGAGAAACAAAAGGATGGGTTG